>CBFHVV010000027.1:0-35885 GCA_965658965.1 Croceimicrobium sp. | reverse complement strand
GTATCCCAGGATTATCTCTTTTTCTTTTTCGCTTGATCGCAAAAGAAACAAAAAAATCAAGGCTCCAATTCCTCATCTTTAAAACCTTCACAAAATTAAGCTCGGTGGGCGAGCTCCTATTGTCGCAACCCAACTCGCTAGACTTTTTATTTTGTTTTTAACTCTTCGTAACCGAAGTGCTTTGCGCTGAGCTCAAGAACTCAAATGAATTTAAAGTGCTGTTCTTAATTGAGGCCGAAAAACCTACTAATAAAGATTTAGTAAAAGACTTATAAATACCCTTCGTATTTCTTTTGCGTGCAATAAATGTCATCAAATCTTCTTGGTTTGCCTGCGGAAAACTCGGTTCTCAGGCTGACAATCGGTTTAATAAAATAAATCACAAACGACTGACTTGTGAGGTTGATTTCTTTAGGCTAGAAAGCTTTCGAGGGAGCAGCGTATTGAAATTCACAGGCCTATTGAGCCTTCAACCACTCCTTGGGCGTCATTTCCACTTCCTTTTTAAAATAGGTATTGAAAACCGTTTTGGAGTTAAAGCCACTTTCATACGCCAGTCCAAGTAAGGAAATATGAGAATTGGCTTCATCTACGACCAATTCCTTGAAATGCTCCACCCGGTAATGATTGATAAACTGGTTAAAATTCTTACCCAGCCTATCATTCAGTAGCCAAGAAAGCTGGTTGGGATGAATCTCAATTCTTTCCGCCAAGGAGCGAAGAGAAAGGTCAGGCGCGAGGAAAGGTTGCTCTTCTACCATGTAGGTAAGAAGTGTATTGGAATAATTGGTAGCGGTTTTGTCATCTAGTAAAGGGGCTTTTTCTTTCTCTTGCTTAGCTTTTGGCAAGTGCCCATACAGCTTGGAATGAAACACCTGAAAACGTTCATCCTTGCGAAGATTGGCCGCCAGAGGCCCGCAAAATCCTAAAAGCAATATGGAAGACTTCATTCCAATGGCCTTCTCTAACCATTCAAAAGCCTTGTCATATTCTTCTTTTATGGCGTAAGCCTGCATTAGGTATGCGTGCTGTTGAAAAGCCATTGGGTTTTGGGCTTGCTCTAAAAGTTTTTTAAAGCTTTTGTCACCTAACGGTTCATCATTAGCGATAATGTGAGCCAAACAGGAAATACCTATAACATCTCCTGGTGGGAAAAACCCTTCTGGCGCTTGATTGAGAATGAATAAAGCCTCATCCTGACGATTCATGTTTAGTAGGCTGTAACACTTAGTTACAAAGGCCGGTAAGTTTTGAGGGTTTTTCTTAATACGCTGGTTTAAAATATCTACAGCCTTTTCAAACTCTCCTGAATGATGATGGTAATAGGCCTTGTAGAAAATGGTCTCCTCATTCAGCGGATCAATTTCTAAGGCCAACTCAAGATGCTGCCAGGCTTGCTTTTTATCTCCCGAAATAAGGAATAAAAAGGCCATAAACTGCTGCGCCTCTGGATAATTGGGATTTAGCTCAACCGCCTTTTTTGCATGTTTAAAAGATTCCTGAAAATCTGCTTTTACAAAAAATGAAATATTGGCGAGTTGGTAATGGGCCGGAGCGCTGTTTGGGTCTAAGGTAAGCGCTTTTTTGGTGTATACTGCTGTTTTGGTCCAGGCCTCTTCATAAGGCATGTTCTGGGTAACGCCCAAAAAACCATAGGCATCAGCTATTCCAACTAATGAAGGAATATGATTGGGATCAATGGCCAAGGCCTTGTTCCATAGTTCTATGGCTTTTTTTACATCGTCAGGGTTCCATTTGTTTAAAAGAAACTTGGCCTTGAGGGAGTATTCATAAGCATCAAGGCTGTCGGTTTGTTTTTCTACAAGGTGGTCGGCAATCTCAAAGTGTCCGTATTGCTCTCGTAGCTTTTCAGCGATGAGCAGGCTTATTTCATCCTGTATCTCAAAAATATTTTCCAGCTTTCTGTCCCAGGTTTCCGACCAAAAGTGAAAGTCATCTTCAGCCTGAATCAGCTGGGCCGTAATACGAACCGTATTTCCAGCTGTTCGTACACTACCTTCCAGAATTACAGATACACCGAGTTTTTCGGCTACCTCATTTATTGAAACTGATTTACCTTTAAAGAAGAAAGATGAGGTACGGGATGTAACCTGCAGGCTTTCGATTTTAGCCAAGGCATTTATAATTTCTTCAGTAATACCATCGCTGAAATATTCATTCTCAGGATTGGAACTCATATTTACAAAAGGAAGTACGGCTATGGTGGTGGCTGGCATGACGGTAGTTTGGAACTGCAAGATAGCCTGCTCATTTTAAAAACTGAAAATTACAGAATAAAAGCTACCTTCATTTTCATCATAAGAGTGCGAGCTTTACTTTTTCATAAAAGCATTAATGGCCTTAATGGACTCTTCCGTTTTTTCTTCCTGCACAAAATGGCCACATTCAAATTCTATTGTTGTAGCATTTGGAAGACGCTTTTTCCACTTTTGCAATTCTTCAGGTCTAATAAATTCGTCTTTAGTTCCCCAAAGGATTAACCATTCTTTGTCCGATAGTTGGTCTAGCTGCTCCCATTGTTTTTGATACCAATTGGAACAGCCAACCAATGCTTTCGCAAGGTTTAACAAAGGAATTCTTGAGACTTTATTCGGAAATGGTTTTATATACTGCTTATGTACTTTTTTAGATAGGTTTTGCTTTTTAGCAAAGCCCTTTTTCAGTAATACCTTGGGAGAGAAATTCATGTTTAAATATAGAAACTTGCCTACCCAACTGTTGATAGTCTTGTCAATTTCTTGGGCTTGTTTACCACCGGCTGTAGCCCATAACCACGAGTTAAATAATACTACTCTTTTAATACGCTCGGAATTTTCAATTCCCGCTGCTAATCCTATCGGTCCGCCAAAATCATGCACTACCAATGTAATGTCTTGCAGTTCTAATTTTTTGATAAACTCGCTCAGGTTTTGAGCGTGCCATTCAGGTGTTCCCGAAACGGAGTCTGGTTTATCAGATAAGCCAAAACCTAGATGGTCTATAGCAATGCAACGATGATCTTTGGAAAGATTTTTTATAAAATCCCTGTAAAGGAATGACCAGGTTGGCGTGCCATGTACAAAAAGAATAAGGTCACCCTTTCCTTCGTCTACAAAATGCATGTTACCTGCCTTTAATTGCAGAAATTTATTTTCAAAAGGATAAAGTGTTGTGTCTACCCAAGACTGGGAAAATGCTGTTGAGCTCATGATGAATAAGATTAAAATGTTAAATACCTGTTTCATTGTTTTTAATTTGAAACAAAGGTCTGGCAGGTATCACATTTTAATTTTGGTATACACCAAGATTCTAAATCTTAATCGTGTTGAACAGCTTGCTAAAATTTGTTGAATTAATGCGCAGATAGGAAGCTAAATCTTTGTGTGTAACTAAATTTAGTAAGTGAGGACTCCTTTGCGCAAAAGAGGTGAAGCGTAGATTTATATCAAAAGCCATTAACTCATAGTGCCTTTGCACCATGCCAATTAAAAAGAGTTCAGTGGCTTTTCTAAATAGGGTTTCTATTTCACGATGTTCTTGCATCAACTGCTGATGCTTCTTAAATGAGATGCGAAGGAATGAACTTTTGGTTATGGTCTCTAGATAATACTTTGAAGGCGTTTGTGTTAGAAATGATTCTGGAATACCACTAAATGAGGGAGGATAGGTAAAAGCGATTATGTGCTGCTTGTCTTCGTTTAGGTAATAGGATTTCTGTACTCCATCGAGCACAAAATACATGTAGCGCTCCGTTTCGCCCGGAGCCGTCATTAGGGTCTTTTTGGGAGCAGTATATTCTGCCCAATGTGAAATGTACTTGTTAAGAATTTCCTGGTCTATTGTGTGTATTTTATTGAGGAAGTTTTTCATTGGCTGGGCTTGCATAAATAGGGTTTGGCTAAACTACTGTTAGGGGCTTGTTTAATTTTTAAGAATTTTTACAATTCTATTATTTATGATTTCAGACAAGTTCCAATTGTACAGTTTTGGGTCGGTTGTGCTGTAGAACTCAACAGTAACGGCATCTAAGTCCGCATGGTATTTTGCAAAACTTTGGTAGCCGGGTACCCAACCGGCATGTTCATACTTATAAATAGAAGCGTAAATTTCCTGTTCTCCTGGTTCGAACACCGAGCCATCGTTTAGGGCTCTGAGAAAGGTTCCCACATCTTCTGCCGAGGCATGCATACCGTAGTTATTTGTCTTCAGGTCGTTTGCGTACCCTACATGGTAGCCACTCATGACATCATCTAGATTCACCTCATTCAGTGAACGGTACGTGTGCTTGAGGTCCAAGCGATTTAGAATTTCTTCTTGAATGTATTCAAAGTGGTCCACTCTTAATTCATCGTCCAATATCTTATTGATCAACAAATAATTGGTATTGCAATATTCATAGTCTTCCCCAGGTTTAAAGTTCGCGGGCTTGTCTAGAATTAAAGCCAGACTTTCTTCATAAGTCTCCGTTGGCGCTTCCCAAAAACGAGGAGCATCGGTAAAATTAGGAATGCCACTTCTATGCTTTATCATCATCCGCAAAGTGATTTGGTCTGCGTTTTCGATTCTTCCGGTAAGCTCAGGTAAATAATCAGCTAAGGTTTTATCGAGAGAAAGCCGCCCATCACTCACCAATTTGGTTACCGCCACTACATCGTAGAGCTTACTGATACTGGCAATTTTGAAGAGCGCATGGGGATTGGCTGGTATTTTCTTTTCCCGATCATGCCAGCCAGCCGCAAAAAAGGCCGGAGGTTTACCGCCTTCATCCACATAAACGATTATTCCATCAAACCCATGATCGATGGCTTCCTCAGCTTGTTGCTGTATGGTATCAGGTAGCGGAAGTATCCAAGCCTTTACCAGTAACCATGGCACAAAGTAGAGGGAGACAATTGTTCCGACCAATAAGGCTATTCTGACTATAGTTTTGGTTGTTTTATTCATTTTTAGAAAGTTGGTCTAAGATTACTTTATTTCTATTATGCCCAAATTGGCACCACAACGCTGATTGCTTTTAGTTTTTTAAAATAGCTCGAGCTGGTGACTACCGCCTTTGAAATTGATAAACCCCATTGATATCACCCGTCAGTTGTATGATGTAACTCCCTTCTTTCAAGTTTAGGTTGGCCCGATAAGCATCGTAAGCTTGAATTTTCTTTTGCAAGATGCACTTACCGCTCACATCATATATCCGCAATTCTGATTGCCAGTTTTTCTGAGTCTTAGCATCAATAATAATGTGATCTTTTACGGGGTTGGGGTAGAGCACAAAATCGTTTTCTTGAATTAAATATTCAGGAGCGTAAAGACTAAGTGCCAGTTGAAAATCAGGAATACCGTAGCCAAGGGAATCGTTTGGGGTAGAATATAAATGTGCCGACTGCCGAATATAATTGGCAATTTCCTCACTATGCTTTGCTGGATAAGCCTCTATCAAGCAAGCGGCTAAGCCAGCTATTAATGGTGCGGCATAAGAGGTACCAAATTCGGCATTGAACTTTCCTGAACCGTCAATTAATGTGGTAGGTGAGCCTTGTGCCATTACATCGGGTTTTACGCGATTATCGAAACTAGGGCCGATGCTTGAGAGCAAAGCGTAATTCCTCTGCCAAGTAACCGCTCCTACCGTTAAGACCGAATCGCCATCAGCTGGAGCTGCTATATGAGGCTGAGGGGTATCTCCTTCATTTCCCGCGCTGGCCACTACCAAAATACCTTTTGAAGCTGCCATATCAGCGGCTCTTGTAATTACGGTAGTATTACCATCCATATCGCTATAGCTGTAGTTATCTTGTGGATTGTCAAATGTTTGGTAACCAAGTGACGTATTGATAACATGCGCTCCAACACTATCGGCAAATTCAGCTGCCATTACCCAATAATGCATTTCAAGTGGGGTTTCTTGGTATATATTTTCGGTGGTAAATAGCCAATAATTCGCGTCTGGAGCAGTTCCGACCATTGTGTCAGGAAGGTTTGCCGCCATTATAGAAAGGACACTCGTGCCGTGGCTGCCCCAGCCAGAAAACACGTTGGTGTCATTGGATATGTAGTTGAAAGTACCCAAAAGTCTTGGAGAGCTGCGCAGGCTATCAAAGGCTGAACTCTTCAGAAAACCTTCATAACCCGCATCAATTACGGCTATAGTCACCCCTGTTCCTGTATATCCTTTTTCATGTAGTTTATGTCCGTTCAACATTTCAATCTGGCCTCGGGCATACCCGTAGTCAAGGGTATCGCTAGAATGCAACCCGCACAAGAAACTTTGATGTGATTTTGGGAATTCAATACGCTCTACAAAAGGCAGGGAGGCTATGAATTGGGGTTGTGGATGGCTCACGTAAATGTAGTTCAGCCATTTGGAGTGGGCCAAGGGTGTAGCGCCCAATTCTTTAAGCGCTTGTTTGTACTCTTTGGCAAGGGGTAAGTCACTCGTTTTTAGCGGTATGTTTTGCAAAGCTCTTCGGTTAAGCGCAGCTATTGATAGAAAGCTTTGAGGAGATTCGAGTAACTCCAAGCTGGAGCCTTTATCTTTAAAGTACACTCTAAATTCAGGTTGATTTTGCGCTTTTATACTAAAGCAAAAAAGCAGCCCGGTTAATACATAGATAAACCTATTCATGTTATTTATTTTAATGGTTATTAAATTGGTGAGTTGCTTATAACTCCTGAGTTGCGTGATGGGGATTTATTGGTTAATGACGCGGTAATTGGAACAAGGATACCTGCGTTCTCAATTCTTTTTTTCAAGCGCTTCCATTCTTTCTTTGTGATTCTTGCTTCCGCTTAAAGCGTAGGCCTTGGTCATGGCCTTTAAAGCACTGGCATAATCGTTCTGACGTTCGTAATAATCAGCCAAGGAGTCAAAAGCATTGGCACTACTTGGATAATACTCAATGCAAAGCTCAAAAAACATTTTAGCCTTAGCGGCTTGCCCCATGTCCAGGTACATATAGCCACTCATATTCATCAGGTCTTCAGGATAAGGTGGAACAGGATAGCCAAAATGAGTTTCGAGTTTTTGAGCCCGGTATTTCATAATTTCATACAACTCGTCTTTGGGTGTGTCTGGCACATTGAACTTATCGGTTTGCTCCATTTGATACCATTGAAAAAGTGCCAGCATTCCGTCTAGCATGGAAGGTAGCGGAACCGTTCCGTGTAAATCGTTTGGATAATGCTTCCAGTAGGATTTCAGCCCTTGGCCCTTCTCCTTCAGCAGATTTGTAAACTGCACATTGGAGCGTGAGAAACGGGTGAAATCAGAAGTATCCTGCATCAGATTGTCAATGGTAATAGTTGGATCTTGCATATGCAGTTGCCCGCCCATCGATATGAAAATGGCTTTGCCCTCGTGTTCTGCGGTAGGCAATGATTTTTGGGCTTGCTTCAGCAGATGTTGATCATCCCAATCTAAGCTTGGGTCAATAGCCAAATAGTTGGCAAATTGCTTTGGGTCATTGATAAACTCATAGCAAACAAAAAGACCGCCATAGGAGTGGCCCACTAAAGTTCTGTAAGAGCTTGCCCGATATTTTTGCTCCACAAAAGGAATGAGTTCTTGTTTTAAGAATTGGGCAAATGTGGCGGCTTCGCCATTCTCTTGCTGAAAAGGCATTCCATGCTTGGAGGTGATGGTAGTTGGCGTCAGGTTTTTAGTGCGATCATGGTCATTGGCAATACCAACGAGAATCATCTCGGGCATAAAACCACCGTAGTAGGTCTCATGAACGGTATTAAGTGCAGGAAGCAAGACGTCACCATCTAATAGATAAACTACCGGGTATTCTCTTTGGCTCTCAGGGTTGTAGCCATTTGGCAGTTGAACGTAAATGGTTCGTGTTTCACTGAGGGTCTTGGAGTAGAGACTATCCTTTAAGCCTAGTTGTTGTAAATAGCTGCCTTCTTTTTGCGCCAGTGCACAAAAGTGAATGAGCAAACTAAAAACAAGGATGTGTATGCTTCTTAAATTGCTGGTTGTTTTCATTTTCTTAATTTCTTTTTTGATGTTATTATCTTAAATGTTCAGGCAGCACCTCCCTAGTGGCGTTCGCTGCGATTTCTATAATTCTTTTCTGTCTCGTTTCATCTCTTTTAGCCGAAACCACCCAGTACAAGAGCATTTTTCTATTTGAGGTTGACAGTGCCTTATAGTAGTCCTCCGCCTTTTGGGATTTTGCAAGTTCTTCTTTTAAATCCTCAGGAATTTCCAGGGCCTCAACTCCATCTAAGATTGTCCACGAACCGTTCTCCTTTGCGATTTCGATGCTTTTGAATCCGGCTTCTCGCATGAGGCCTTGGTCGATTAAACTTCTTACTTTGTCTTTATTCACTTTAGACCAATTACTCTTTGCTTTCCTTTTAGTGAAGTATTGTTTGTACCTAGTGCTGTCTACTGTCCTTTTCGTATCGTCGATCCAACCGAAACACAAGGCTTCATCAAGAGACTCGCTCCAAGTCAGGTTATGCTTTGGAGAACTCTTTTTGTGGAAAATGACCCAAACAGCCTTCTTCCTTTCATGGTTTAACTCGAGCCATTTACGCCAATCCTTTTTGCCCTTAGGACAGTATTCTTCAACGTCATTCATAAGGTACTGGAGGCATTTTTCATTTTTTCAATTTTTATATCAACTTTAAACAGCAATTGCTTACTAATTTGAAGGTGGTTAGAGCAGTTTACAGTTTGCTTCTACCTCTAGGCTTTAACTAAGTGCTAGAACTATCAGCCATTCAATCGATTTATAAGTTGATCTAAAGCCATCCTCGCTTCACTCATCACAGGCAGAAATGGCCAAATATGGGGCATATCCTTACCCAAGATTACTTCTACTTTAGCTCCTTCAGCTTCCATCTTTTTCACAGCCAATTGCTGGTCTGGATAGGTGATGTCGTTTTCTGCTAGAAACATTGTCGTCTTCGGGAATCCAAAAAAGCTACCGTAGAGGGGGGATAGCATTTCATCCTTCAGATCCATCTCACCCGCACACATTTTCTTTGCGCTTAGCACTCCTGCTTTAGATAGCATTGGGTCTCGCAGATCCACTTCCTCAATATTTGGGTTTGACATGCTAGCGTCTAGTACGGGACATACCAAAATTACCTTCGTAGGTAGTTCTAGCTTCGTTTGAATCAATCTTTGTATTAGCGCAGTAATCAATGTCCCTCCTACAGAATCACCCAATAGAGTAATCTCATTTGCCGAGTATTCTTTTAGCGCCCTAACAAACATTAGGTCAATATTCTTTGAAATGGCGGTTATTTGATTTTCAGGAGCTTTTGGATAATTGCATAGCCAAACGGTTTGGCCTGTTTTAGCCGCAATTAATTTAACCACATTCCAATGCAGTTCGTTTGGTCCAGAAACAAAAGCGCCTCCATGCACAAGCAAAATCAAACCCTTGGTAGGCCTTTCTCTTTTTACCTCGGTAATTGTGCTTGCTGCTACTTTGAAGCTGGTAAGTTTCATTCCGGAAAAAAAGGAGTCTCTAGGCCCATGAACATCTCCCTTTCTCACGCTTCGGTAATCTATTGGATCTTGGCTAAAGCCCTTTTTTACGCCTTTTAGCTTTAGTACCAAGAGCAGCAAGTAATAGCTTATGCTTTGCTTCAGCATTTTATACTAGATTTTAAACATTCGTTGAATTGTGACTGCTCGCAGCTATCAGCTGGCATCCTCGATTTTTTTTCTGCATGGAATATCCAATCGATGCTCCAATGGGAATACCTATGGGAATACCAAGTGTGATGTTGTCCTTTACCACTTTTAACGCAATTCCTGCAGCCATGTATTTCGATTCTCTCTCTTTCATTGAGTTATTACCCCATACTATATGTTACCAATTAGGTACTTTTATATGTTTTTCTGCATTCAAGTTTTACTGATAACTCGTCATTTCTTATAAATTTTCATGATACTGGGTTTCCCTTTTCCTGTTTCCACTAATAAATTGAAAATTCCTGTTGGAGCATCTATATCAATACTGAAATGGTTAGTTGAACCAAATTTCTTATCTAATAAAACTTGTCCCATGCTATTCGTTAATTTCACTCTAATATTTTCATAGGTTTCACCGAGATCAATAGTAATGTTTCCTGTAGTTGGGTTTGGGTAAGAATTAAAATTGGAGAACTTGCTTTCATTAATCCCCACAGCACAAGGGGCACAGTTTAGGTTAAACAAAACGGGGGAAGCAACATTAGGCCAATAGGCAGCTGACCATGATGGGTCATCTACTTCAATACATGTCAATGCTGGATTATTCCTTGCATCCAGGCCATTTGGAAAAATATTGATGTTATTTCCATTTTTTACATTTAAACAAACTAATTGATTGCTAAAGCAATGCAAAATGGTTAACTGATTATTTTGAGAAAGATCTAGGTCTGTGAGTTGGTTTTCTTCACAATACAAATCAGTTAGTAAAACATTTTGAGATGCATCAACAGTTCGGATAAGGTTATCAGAGCATCTTAAAAAAGCTAATTTCAAATTTAGACTTAGATCTAAGTTGCTAATTAAATTCGAAGAACAGTCTAAGTAAACTAATGAATCATTCTGTGATAAATCTAAATTCATTATTTGATTGAAGGAACAAAAAAGTGCCGACAGAGAAATATTTTGTGATACATTCAGACTATCAATTTGATTATTTCTACAATTCAATAAATTTAGATCTACATTATGTGATACATCTAAATTGGTAAGCTGATTATTATTACAACGCAAAAACTTTAAAGCGCTATTTTGGCTAAGGTCAATGCTTGATAGAAAATTCCCTCCACAATTTAGTTCACTTAATGCTTTAAAATCTTCTATCCCTGTTAGGTCGCCTATGCTGTCATTCATCACGTTAAGTGCCTCCACTGTATCAATTTGAGCGGTAAGCACAGTTCCATCAGGAGTTCCGAAGTCGTACCCTAAATTGATTAATGCTTGCTCAAAATTAGCATCAGGTATAACAGTTGTCTGAGCAAGGACAAAATTAGATTGTGAGGTAATCAGTAAAAATAATAGTATAGTTCTCATAATGTTTGCCTTTGATGATTGACAGAGATTAATTTATGGGTCATTTTAATGGTTTTAATAACATATTACGTTTTAAAAATTTCTGGCTTTCTCCAACCCACTGCCACCCAAGTAATAGATACCGTAGCTGACATTTCTACTATACTAAAAAAGAGGTAGTGGAAAGTAAAGTCACCATCTAGCAATGTTCCAGCCTGAATTAAAGTGAAGAATATTCCTCCAATAATATTAAGCCAACGATTTAAAGAGTACTTCAAAACTCTTGATAGGAGAATCATCAACAAGGCAAATTCCATGATGATTGCAAAAGTTAGCAAGAAACTTTGCGTTAGCTTTATGTCACCCACTGTACCTGTCAAAAATTGCTTGAGGTCTGGCGCATAAAAGAGAGTAAAAACATCACAAAAAATGTAATTTACTATTACAAATATCCACAAAGTGGAGAGTAATACTTTTCTATCCATGCTTCTGTATTTTCAACTGTCTCAACTCCACAATAAGCAGCATCAGCTCCAAAAAAAATCCAATCGTCAAAATGAAGCTTACGGCATCCTTTAGTACAGGAAGTTTACTAGAAAAAAAGAGTGTAGCAAAAAGCCAAATAATTGCAGTAATAAGCTGTAATTTCCTTAAAATTCGCTTCATCCTCGACTTTTCCATTCTTGTTTGGATTTCAATTCTTAGGCAAATTTGCTAATAAGCTTCTCCTCCAAAGTTCGCAATGTCAAAAAGAGGTTCGGAATTTCATTTCTAGCAATAAAACTTTGAAAAACGCATCTACCTAAGTAATGCGAGATTCTTGCTTTGACAGTAATAATTTATTTTGCAGGCTCTGTAGCAAGCCTGTATCTGTTTAGGCTTCTTCTCCTCCTCTCTGATGGCGGCCCTCTCAGTTGAGCTACAATCAGTAAGCGCTCAGCTTCAATTAAACTCCCTCCTATCAAGTAGTTGCTTAAATTTCGGCTGTGAATTCATAATTTCATGTTTTAATCATCTTCAGAAGTGGAAATTGATAATGCATACTAGGGACAGAAAACTACTTTATATTGATGGTCTCGGAGCACTAATATCTGCTATTCTACTCGGAATTATAATGATAGAATATCGAGCCTATTTCGGAATGCCAATAGAAATACTTTACCCTTTAGCAACCATTGCCCTTATTTTTGCAATGTTCTCAATTAGCTGTGCGTCTATTGTAAAAGGCAGCCTTAAGAAGCATTTGGGGCTAATTGCTTTTTTAAATATTGCTTATTGCGGCCTTAGCTCCTTGTTAGTTTTTTACTACTTCCCACAATTAACCCTATTAGATTTAGCCTAATCTCGGGCGAAATTCTTTTAATTCTAGTCTTAGCGCTGTTAGAATTTAGAAGCTCGAACCAGCCTTTTTCAGTAGAATAGCTATCCAAATTATTGCTAAGACTACCTTTCACAAACTGCTTTTAATAAACCCAAGCGCTGGCCTCTTCATCTTTTTCTTTACATTCCCTTTTTGAAAAACCTATCGCCACATGAAAAATATTTTACTTCTCGCAAGCTTCCTTCTTTCACATTTATTAGTGGGGCAGGTGTTTAATCGCTCCAAAGCAGGCATGCTCGACGCAATTCCCTTTCAATTAAATAATAGTCTTTACACGATTAGCTCTACTAGCATAGACGAAATAGGAAACAATGGCGAAATCCTTCTCAGTACTCCCCTTCCCTTCCTAAATGGCTACCGCGATTATAAGACGGTACTAAAAAAGTCTAATGGAAATTTTCTTATTGTCGGCAGTTCCCAAACGGCTTGTGATGTAGCTTCGAATAGAGCCTATTTCGCTTATGAATATTCTCCGCAACTTGTTTTAATAGACTCTACTCATCAGTCCCTCAATAGTTTAGGTGGAGTAATGCAAGTTTTAGAATTGAATCAAGGGCGCTACTTTGTTCTTAGCCCTTCTGGCTATTTAGTTCTCAATAATCAATTAGACACCATTGCAACCAAGTATACTTTCAGCTTGGCGCAAATAGAACAGGCCTTATACTTAGGAGGAGATAAAATTCTTATCTATTCCAAAACTTGGGCTTCTTCCACTCCCATGTATACTATTCTCGACCTATCTACCGAAGTAATCACCCCTTGGGCGAACAGTAAAGGAGGAGAAATTATGAGTTTAAACGATAGCGTCTTTGCCTGCCTAAATTTACAAACTGGAGATCTTTTCCGATACAAGAAAAACGATCGTACTTATCTCGATAGCAATCGTCTGAGCCTTTCCGCAAGTCTTACCGTAAACAGTTTTCAAGAATTAACAGATGGCTTTGTTCTAAGAGGCGACAGCGGTTTAACGGTATTCAATAAAAGCAATTTAAGTCTGCGTGGTACTTATCTCGCAAAAACCCCTTTAATTGGTGGCTCCCTTTCGGTAGATGGCGATCAACTATTCTTTTATCGTCAGAACATTTATGGAGAAGTTACTAATTATCACGTTTTAGAGGGGGCAAAACTTAATCAGGCGCCCTCCAATATTGTAGAGGGCTTAATTTTAAGCGCTAAGAATACCAGTCTGAAAAGTATTCCTCATCCTTCCGGCGCTCCTAATCTCTATCAAGTTGAGGCGACTTGGGATATTTCTATGCTTAATAATTCAGCCGAAAGCATTGATAGTGTGCGAGTTTTGTGGGCAGATGTTAATGCCACACCCTTTTGCAATTCTATTTACTTCACTTTACCAGTGTCTGTAAACGGACTAGCACCCGGAGATAGCACTAGTACTGCGTTTTCCATGACTTTTCAATCCGTTTACGCGCCCTCTGGAACGGGCTATCTTAACTTTATTGCCGCCCTTGTAATGGCCAATGGTAAAGTAGTTTCGGAAGAAGGACAGGCTGTTGCCAGCATAAGCTTAAATAACATCAATCTAGCAGAAGCTAATCTTCTTGTGGATATCAAGCTTTATCCCAATCCTGCTTCACATAGCATTTATATAGATGCGCAAGAAGAAATTGATCAGGTAGAATTGATTAATCTTCAAGGCCAAGTGATCCGCACTTATAATTCTCAGGATACCCTCAAAAAAGTTTCGGTAGAAGGACTTGCAAAAGGAATCTACTGGCTTAAACTAAAAAGTGATAGTAAACAATGTAGCCGAAAAATATTGGTAAACTAAAAACCCTGCTCTAAAGCAAACTTTCACCAAGATACTATTATGAAAACAAGCCCCGAGCATGATGCACGCATAGCAAAAATGACTTTTGCTTCAGTTTATCCTCATTATTTACAGCGCATTGAAAAGAATGGCCGCAGCAAGGATGAATTACATGCGGTAATCTCCTGGCTCACCGGTTTTTCGGAAAAACAAATTGACTTTCAAGGATTTCTTCGAGCAAGCTAACTTGCACCCAGCGGCAAGTCAAATCAAAGGATTGATCTGCGGTTATCGCATCGAAGAAATTGAGACGCCCTTAACTAAATCGGTACGCTATTTAGATAAACTGGTAGACGAACTAGCCAAAGGAAGAAAGCTGGAAAAAATACTACGCAAGCTCCCTAGCAGCTGAAAGTTAATGGGTCCTTGTCTATTATCGTCTTCCTTAAAGGGGTCATTTCAATAGTTCTTTACTCTTTTCGCTGATTCTAAAAAACGATCCTTCTGCCGCAAGGCTTATTAGATTATACTTCCTAAGTCTGCCTAATCATTTAACAATCTAATACCTTGTTTTCATAAATTTCACGGAACAGATTTTTATGAGACGCTGGTCGCAAGTGTAAGCTGGAAAGTTTTTCCAATTTTTGCAGAGATCAAATCTTAAACAAAAACATGCAAAAAGTAAAACTTGAAACCAAATGGGCCGTAATATTCATCTTAATGACCCTTGTTTGGATGCTTGGCGAAAAACTAGTCGGGCTTCACGATGAGCATATTGAGCAGCACATGTATTACACCAATCTAATTGCCCTGCCCGCAATTTTCATTTACTACCTTGCCCTTAAAGAGAAAAAGCAAAAAGATTACCAAGGAAAAATGAGCTACAAGCTGGGCTTTATCACCGGTTTGCTTATTAGCCTAATAGTTGCTTTCCTTTCTCCTTTAAGCCAATATATTACCACTACTTACATAACACCGCAATACTTTAGTACTATTATTGAATACTCTGTTGAAAGTGGTCAAATGGATTCGCGCGCTGCGGCAGAAGCTTATTTCAACCTAGAAAATTACATTGTACAGAGCGTTATTGGCGCCCTTTTAATGGGACTTATAACTTCGGCGCTGGTGGCGCTATTAGTAAGAACCAAGCCGAAGGACTAAAATTTTTATGGGCGCAAGTTTTTTTTTCGTTTTGTCAGAATCGACCTAATCTTGTAGCACGATAAAATCTACTTTTGTTTGGCCTTCTAAGGCTTTTGCATTATACTACAGAAAATCCGATACTCGGCCATTAAATGAAAAACACTTATTTCGATCTAGTAGATCAGAGTTACTATTTTCCGCAAGAAGGCTTTGACCTACGAGACGATTATTTATCCTTTCATGGAATTTCTTTAAAACACCTGATTGATAAATACGGAACCCCTTTTCGCTTCATCTATCTTCCCAAAATTGGCGACCAGATAAAAAAAGCGCGCAATCACTTTAATCGTGCGATAAAAAAGCTAGACTACAAAGGGAATTATGAATTTTGCTACTGCACCAAGTGTAATCACTTTTCGCATGTGGTAAGTGAGGCCCTTAAGCACAATGTAAATTTAGAAACCTCCTCCTCTTTTGATATTGACCTCATCCTTAACCTTTTCAGAGAAGGGAAATTTACCAAGGACCGATATATCGTTAACAACGGTTATAAAACCGATGACTACCTGCAAAAAATCGTAAAGCTTATCGAGATGGGCTTTGAAAACGTAGTGGTTGTTTTGGATAGTAAAACCGAACTAGACCGACTCACGAGCTTTGCTGGCGAAACGAAAATAAAGATTGGCCTTCGTATGGCTATCAACGAAGAGCCACAATCATCTTATTATACTTCTCGTTTGGGCATCCGCCACAACGAAATGATGGACTTTTTTGAATCCAACATTAAAGATAACCCTAAGGTGGAACTAAAAATGTTGCACTTCTTTGTAGACTCTGGCATAAAAGACAGCATCTACTATTGGGGAGAATTTAAGCGCGCTTTAAAGTTATACATCGAACTTAAAAAGCAATCTGAATCTTTAAACCAGTTTAACCTTGGCGGTGGATTTCCCATTCGTAACAATCTCGGCTTCGAATACGATTACGAATACATGATTAAAGAGATCGTTGAAAATGTTCGCGATGCCTGTGATAATGATAAAGTACCGCATCCCGATATCTTTACCGAATTTGGAAAGTATACCGTGGGCGAAGCTGGTGCTATCATCTTTAAAGTACTAGAGCAAAAACAACAAAACGATACGGAAAGCTGGTATATCATTAATAATAGTTTAATGAATACCATTCCTGATGCTTGGAGTATCCACGAAAAATTTATTCTCCTTCCTATCAATAAATGGAAGCATGAATACAAAAGAGTAAATATTGGTGGCATCAGTTGCGATCACTCCGATTATTATAACTCGGACGATCTTAACCAAGAAGTGATGTTACCCCAATACGGGCCGCAAGAAGAAGAACCACTTTATTTAGGTTTCTTCCATACAGGAGCCTATCAAGATGCTATTAGTGGTTATGGTGGCATAAAACATTGTCTTATTCCTTCTCCCAAACATGTAATTATCGATCGTGATGAAAAAGGCAATATCGTAGACTATGTTTATCGCAATGAGCAATCAGCCGACGAAATGTTTAAACTATTAGGATACAAATGAGAAATTATGCAGGAGTAGAAGAACACTGGGGCGAATATGAAAAGGCAAAGGTCCTTTTGCAATCCATTCCCTATGATGGTACCAGTACTTGGGGCAAAGGAGCAGACGCAGGTTTTGATGCCTTTTTGGAAGCAACAGAAAACATGGAACTTTTCGACATTGAGACTCAAACTGAAGTGTATCAACAAGGAGTCAATATTCTTCCAGCGATAAGCGAAAAAACTAGTCCCGAAGCGGTCTTTAAGGCAGTGTATTCCAAAACCCAAGAACTTTTAAAAACGGGTAAATACCTGAGCTTTTTTGGCGGTGAACATAGCGTATCTATTGGAATCATTAAGGCTTTTTACGAAAAGTATGAGAACCTATCGGTTTTACAGTTAGATGCACATACCGATTTAAGACCCGAGTACCACGGTAGTCCCTACAATCATGCTTGCGCAGTTTATGATGCTAGCCAAAATACTAATTTAGTGCAAGTTGGAATTCGCAGCATGGACATTGAAGAAGGGCAGTACATTCAAGAGGGTAATTGTTTTTTTGCCCACGAAATGTATGCTAATGAAGATTGGATGGATGCTTCTATTGCACGTTTAACCGATAAGGTCTATTTAACCATCGACCTTGATGCTTTTGATCCCGCGATAATGCCTGCCACGGGAACACCCGAACCAGGAGGAATGGGATGGTACGAAACCTTGAAATATTTACGACGCGTATTTAAAGAGAAAGAGGTGGTAGGTTTCGACATTGTTGAGCTTGCTCCCCATTCCGCTCACAAAGCTTCTAACTTTTTAGCAGCCAAACTTTACTATAAATTATTAAGCTATAAATTCGAAGATCATGGCAAATAAAGGACCCATTAGCCAGTTTATGCTGGAACACTACAAGCATTTTAATTCTGCTGCTTTAGTAGATGCCGCGCAAGGTTATGAGAAGCATCTTGCGGAAGGAAAAAAAATGATGGTAACCTTAGCAGGAGCCATGTCTACGGCCGAACTAGGAAAAAGCTTTGCCGAAATGATTCGTCAAGATAAAGTGCAAGTAATCTCATGCACTGGCGCTAATTTGGAAGAAGATTTAATGAACTTGGTGGCCCATAAACACTACGAGCGAGTGCCACATTACCGCGATCTCAGCCCCCAAGAAGAATGGGATTTATTGGAGCGCGGACTAAACCGAGTTACCGATACTTGCATTCCAGAAGAAGAAGCATTCCGACGCTTACAGGCGCATATTGTTGAATTATGGTCTAAAGCCGAGAAAAATGGTGAACGCTACTTTCCACACGAATACATGTATCAGTTGTTAAAATCTGGTGTACTAGAACAGTACTATGAAATTGATCCTAAAAACTCTTGGATGCTGGCTGCCGCCGAAAAGAATATTCCTATTGTCGTTCCTGGTTGGGAAGACTCTACCCTCGGTAACATCTTCGCATCCTATTGTCTAAAAAAGGAATTACAGCCCAGTACCCTTAAGTCGGGTATTGAGTACATGACTTTCTTAGCCGATTGGTATACAGAAAATGCTGGTAGCGAAGGAATTGGGTTTTTCCAGATTGGTGGCGGTATCGCCGGTGATTTCCCTATATGTGTGGTACCGATGCTGTATCAGGATATGGAAAGAACCGACACTCCTTTTTGGTCTTATTTCTGTCAAATAAGCGATAGCACTACTAGTTATGGTTCCTATTCGGGTGCCGTTCCAAACGAAAAAATTACCTGGGGAAAACTAGATATTAATACTCCCAAATTTATTGTAGAATCGGATGCTACTATTGTGGCTCCTCTAATATTTGCTTACCTGCTAGGCTGGTAAAAACTATGGAAACAATTGACAATGTAGAGCTGGCCTACCTGAGCGGCGAAGACTATCAAGCTTTAAAAAACTTAATGAACCAAGCATACCCGGGTATGCAAAGCTTACATTGGAAAAAAGAAGAGATTGAGACTCTGATAGATAAGTTTCCAGAAGGGCAAGTTGTTCTAAAGGTTAATAATGAAATTGCGGGCTGTGCTTTGTCTGTTTTGCAGGATTATAGCATCACAGATCGTCGCCACACCTACAACGACATAACTGGGAACGATAGTTTTAAAACCCATAAAAAAGACGGTGATCTACTCTACGGAATCGACGTGTTTATCAGTCCGAAATACCGTGGTTTACGTTTAGGTCGCCGCCTCTATGATTTCCGCAAAGAGCTCTGCGAAGAGTTAGGCTTGCGTGGCATCGCTTTTGGAGCGAGAATGCCCCTTTACCATAAACATGCTGATCGGCTAAGTCCGCTGCAGTACTTAGAAAAAGTTCGTCAAAAGGAGATTCAAGATCCTGTAATCAACTTTCAGTTTAGCAATGATTTCCACGTAAAAAAGATCCTTAAAAACTATTTGGAAGGCGATAAAGAATCGCAGGACCATGCAGTATTAATGGAGTGGAATAATGTGTACTATGAAAAAGCCACAGACAGCCCTGGTAATCGTAAGCGAGTAATCCGTATTGGCATTGTACAATGGCAGATGCGTAGTTATAAAAACCTCAACGAATTAATGGATCAAGCGGAATATTTCCTTGATTCTATTTCTGGCTATCATTCAGACTTTGCTCTTTTCCCAGAGTTTTTCAATGCTCCACTAATGGCCCAACATAATGCCCTAAGTGAAGCCGAGGCCATTCGGAAATTAGCAGAATATACCAACGATATTGTTGATCGATTTAGCCAACTTGCCGTAAGTTATAACATCAATATAATTACTGGTAGCATGCCCCAGTTTATTGACGGAAAATTACGGAATGTCGGCTATCTATGCCACCGCGATGGTAGTCGCGATTATTTTGAGAAGATTCATGTTACGCCAGACGAAGCCCGCGTGTGGGGAATGGAAGGCGGTTCTAAATTACAGACCTATAATACCGATTGTGGTAAAATAGGAATTCTAATTTGCTACGACGTAGAGTTCCCTGAATTATCGCGTCTCCTAGCAGATGATGGCATGGACATTCTATTTGTCCCCTTTTTAACAGACACCCAAAATGGTTACTCACGGGTGCGCAATACCGCGCAAGCTCGCGCTATAGAAAATGAATGTTATGTGGTTATTGCGGGCAGTGTAGGAAACTTACCAAAGGTTAGCAATATGGATATTCAATATGCACAATCGATGGTCTTCACGCCCTGCGATTTTGCCTTTCCGAGTAATGGCATTAAAGCTGAAGCAACCCCTAATACTGAAATGATACTGGTGGTAGATGTGGATATTGATCTATTGCGTGAGTTAAATGAATTTGGAGCCGTGCGAAACCTTAAAGACCGAAGAAAAGATATCTATAGCTTGAAGAGAACTTAATTTTTCGATACGTCATTTTAATCTGAAATTCTACCTTTTTTAGTGGACTTAAATAAATTTCGTACTTTGGTTGATAGGCGATTCCTACCCGCTTAACTAAGCTCTAATGGCGCTATTATGGCCCAGTAAGAATAGGATTAATAAACGCAATTTGAAAAACATGGCTAAAGAAATACAAAGTCTCAACGCAAGGCAAAAGCTATTATTCGGAATGGTTTGTTGGGGTATTCCTATGTTGAGTAGAGTCAAGTATTATAAAGAAAACGGCTACGATCAGAAGTATAAGGATGCTAACAAAGCCATGCACAGGGGCCAGATTGTTTATGGTATCGGCATCCTCTTATTTAGTCTTTACTTAATTTTACGCTAAGCTTCAGTGATAATAAAAAGGCGCCTTCCTCTAGACACCTTCTAAAACTGCCATTATAATTGGACACTCTGTGCTTGAGTGACTGAAAAGCCTAATTCTAGCTACTCGTAAGATTCCCACCAATATTTTTCACCCTGCTCATCTGCGAAAGCAACCGGCACACCTAGCTTGGGCATGTAAATATTTTGATTTTTAGATTTGGCTTCTTCTGCAAATCGCTGAACCGGATTTTTCCAATCGTGCAGAGCAAGAGTAAAAGCACCCCAATGAATAGGAATGGCTCTTTTTGCCTTCATGTCTATTGCCGCCTGTACCGATCCTTCTGGGTACATATGGATGGCATGCCATAGTTTATTATACTGACCACATTCTACAAAGGCCCAATCAAAAGGCCCTAATTTTTCCCCAATTTCTTTAAAATGCTCGCCATAGCCGCCATCACCAGTCCAATACACTCGGTGACTATCACTAACAAAAGTCCAGCCTCCCCATAAGCTTTCAGCCCTATCGAATGGGCCACGACCTGAAAAATGACGCGCCGGAACGAAGGTCATTTCCACCGCCCCCATTTGGGCTGAATCCCACCAATCCAGTTCAGTAATTTTAGCACTAGGAACATCCCATCGTAAAAGATGACGCTTCACGCCAAGTGGCACATAATAGTGCTTTACTTTTCCCCTCAAGAGTTTAAAGCTATCATAATCCAGGTGATCATAATGATCATGCGTAATTAAAACTGCATCTAAATCTGGCAGTTCCTTAATAAGCTGAAGCGTGCTATCGCTATAACGCTTGGTACGAAAAGGCCCAATGGGTGAGGCATCTGGCCCGAACATGGGATCAATTAATATATTTAGTCCTTTCATTTTCATGAGGCCTACGGAATGTCCGAACCAAATAAAACTAAAGGGATTGGTATCGGCTAACCAAGTCTTTTTATTGAAGGCCGCCAAGGGCAAGGTTTCTTGAGGTGCTCGTTTCTCACGATTGGTAAATTGTGCCTTAATTAGGCCGGGCATGGTGCTAAGATTAATATCCATAATCGTTTCCGTCGCATTTTCAAATACTTCACCATTCCACTGTGGAGAGTTAGCAAAAGCCTTCTTTTCCTCTTTAGAGATGCGTGCGCCTAATTGTGGATTTAGATATAAATAGGCTATGCCATAAGCCAAAAGAAGTAGGATAAGTCCGATTATAATTTTTAGTGTCAATTTGAGTTTCACCTTTATTAGTTTGCCTGCGAATGTACTTTAAATTGATTCAGAGTATCTTACACAAAATGCTGAATGATTTTATTAAAATTTAGCAATACGTGTTAGCCACTGGCAAGCTCGTCATCTATTCTTATCTTGCGCCAGCTATGGCACAGGAAAAGATTAACATAAAAAACCGCAAGGCAAAGTTCAACTATGAACTTTTAGACATCTACGAAGCTGGCATAAAATTGCTGGGGACAGAAATTAAATCTATTCGTAAAGGAAAAGCGAGTTTACAAGAGGCCTATTGTTATTTTGACGGTGAAAAGCTGATGGTTAAAAACATGCATATTGCGGAATGGTCGCATGGCAATATTAACAATCACGCACCTTTAAGAGAGCGGCTACTTTTATTACACAAACGGGAAATCCGCAGCCTAATGGGTGATGTGGAAAGAGGTACTCGCACTATTGTTCCGCTAAACCTTTACATTAACGATCGTGGTCTAGCCAAGATGCGCATAGCTTTAGCCCAAGGTAAAAAGACCTTTGATAAACGAGATAGTTTAAAAGAAAAAGATCAAAAACGGGAAGTAGAGCGTGCTTTAAAGCGCTAATTATAATTTATGCCTAACCGCCAATAGTGTGTTTTTCAAAAGACTAACTCGGGTCATTGGCCCTACACCACCAGGAACAGGCGTAATATAGCTCGCTTTTTTAGATACGCTCTCAAACTCAACATCTCCTACCAAACGGTGTCCTGATTTTTTAGACTTATCCACTACTCTAGTGGTTCCAACATCTAATATCACTACTCCATCTTTTACCATGTCTGCAGTTATAAAATTGGGTTTACCAAGAGCCGCAATTATGATATCAGCGCTTTTTAATATTTCTTTCAGGTTGGTGGTACGGCTGTGGGTTAAAGTAACGGTAGCATTTCCCGGATAATGGTTACGAGCCATAAGAATGCTTGCAGGCATGCCTACAATATGTGAGCGCCCTACCACCACACAGTGCTTACCGCCAGTTTCTATGTTATAGCGATCTAATAGATCCATCATTCCCATCGGTGTAGCGGGAACATAGCTAGGAAGGTTAAGCGCCATTTTCCCTAAATTGGTCGGGTGGAATCCATCAACATCCTTATCTGGATCAATGGCCATAATTACCTTTTGCTCGTTGATGTGCTTGGGTAGAGGAAGCTGAACGATAAAGCCATCAATATCGTCATCTGCATTTAAGCGATCTACCTCCGCTAGAAGCTCTTTTTCGGTAATCGTTTCCGATAATTTAATCAAGCTAGATTTATAGCCGACTTCTTCACAATCGCGCACCTTAGCGTTTACATAAGTTACACTGGCGCCATTATTACCAACAAGCACTGCTGCTAAGTGCGGTTGCTTACCACCTTTAGCCACAATGGATTTTACCTCCTCGGCAATTTCATTACGAATATCTTGCGATGTTTTCTTCCCGTCTATTAAAATCATTAGCTCCTTTCCTATTAATTATTAACGCATTCCTTTCATCATGCTGGCCATCTTCTTGGCGCCACCACCCTGCATCATGCGCATCATCTTACTCATCTCACCAAATTGCTTTAACAATTGGTTTACCTCTTGAATATTTTTTCCTGAACCCGCTGCTATACGCTTACGGCGACTGCCATTAATTAATTTCGGATTCGCTCTCTCTTCTGCAGTCATGGATTGGATTATCGCTTCCACACCTTTAAAGGCATCATCATCTACATCCACATTTTTAAGCATCTTACCCATACCCGGAATCATTCCCATGAGGTCCTTCATATTCCCCATTTTCTTGATTTGCTTAATCTGACCTAAGAAATCGTCAAAATCAAATTGGTTTTTGGCTATTTTCTTCTGTACTCGGCGCGCTTCATCTTCATCGAACTGCTCTTGGGCACGCTCTACTAAAGACACCACATCGCCCATTCCTAGAATACGATCGGCCATTCGCTCTGGGTAGAAGATATCTAGGGCTTCCATCTTCTCGCCGGTACCAATAAACTTTATCGGCTTATCTACCACTGTGCGAATCGTCAGCGCCGCACCACCGCGGGTATCACCGTCTAGCTTAGTTAAAATAACTCCTTCGTAATTAAGCACCTCATTAAAGGCCTTCGCAGTATTCACAGCATCTTGCCCCGTCATGGCATCTACTACAAATAAAGTTTCTTGGGGTTTTAAAGCTTGGTGAACATTGCGGATTTCCGACATCATTTCTTGGTCAATCGCTAAACGACCAGCCGTATCTACGATAATGGTATTATGTCCATTCTTCTTCGCGTGAGCCAGTGCATTCTGAGCAATCTCAACCGGGTTTTTATTCCCTTCTTCGCTGTATACTTCTACTCCAATCTGCTCACCAACTACGTGCAGTTGGTTAATCGCTGCCGGACGATAAACATCACAAGCTACTAGGAGAACCTTACGAGATTTCTTTTTGGTAAGAAAGTTTGCTAGCTTACCACTATGCGTAGTTTTACCGGAACCCTGCAAACCGGCCATTAAAATAACCGTGGGCTTGGCACTTAAGTCTAACTCGCTGGCTTCTCCCCCCATTAGGCGCGCCATTTCATCGCGAACCACCTTGGTTAAAACTTGACCAGGTTTAAGGCTCGTTAAAACCTGCTGACCTAAAACTTCTTCTTTTACCGTATTGGTAAACTCTTTGGCAATTTTAAAGCTTACATCCGCGTCTACTAAGGCCCTACGAATCTCTTTAAGGGTTTCGGCAACATTTACTTCCGAAATTTGACCATGACCCTTTAATACGTGAAAGGCTTTGTCGAGTTTTTCCTGTAAACTATCAAACATGTATCTTAAAATTTATTAGAGCTAAATTAAGGTCAGCAAATTTATAAAAAGCAAAAGGTCTTTTCGCCAATTGTCTTACATCTGTTCGGGCACAATAATACCTAGCAAGCGCATTCCATTCGCAATTACCGCAGCTGTTTTTTTAGATAAATCTATCCGGAAATGAATCGCTGCTGGATTATCATCATTTAAAATAGCCAGTTGTTGGTAAAGACCATTGTACGTTTTCACCAAGTCATACACATAATTAGCAATTAAAGATGGCGCATGATCAGCTGCTGCAGCCTGCACCACTTCGGGGAAATTTAAAATCTGCTTTATCAATTCCCGCTCTACACCTTCTAAGCTTTGGTAGAGCCCAGTGGTGGGTATATCCATTTGTTCCGCTTTCCGCAGAAGCGATTTTATACGGGCATGGGTATACTGAATAAAAGGACCGGTATTCCCTTGAAAATCAATTGATTCTTCAGGATTGAAAAGCATACGTTTCCTTGGATCTACCTTCAGGATGTAATATTTTAAGGCACCCAAGCCAATCATATTATAGGTATCCTCTTTTTCGGCTTCACTTAGGCCATCGGTTTTACCCAAATCTTCCGAGATCTTACGCGATGTTGCAACCATCTGATCCATCAAATCATCTGCATCTACCACAGTGCCTTCGCGTGATTTCATTTTTCCACTTGGCAGGTCAACCATGCCATAGCTAAGGTGATAAAGGTTTTCAGCCCAAGCGTAGCCCAATTTTTTGAGAATGGCAAAGAGCACCTTAAAATGATGGTCTTGCTCATTACCCACCGTGTAAATCATTCCATCGATACCAAAATCTTCGTAACGTTGAATAGCGGTACCAATATCCTGCGTCATATATACCGAGGTGCCATCACGTCTTAAAAGCAATTTCTCACCTAAGTTTTCTTCTTCTAAATTGCACCAAACAGAACCATCTTCTTTTTTGAAGAAAACTTCCTTTTGCAAGCCTTCTTCTACAATTCTCTTCCCCAAAAGGTAGGTTTCAGATTCGTAGTAATTTTTATCAAAATCTACTCCTAGTCTACGGTAACTTTCTTCAAAGCCCTTGTACACCCAAGAATTCATCTTTTGCCAAAGGGCCACTGTTTCGGCATCACCTTGTTCCCACTTTAAGAGCATTTGTCGGGCTTCTAAAATAATGGGAGCTTCTTCTTTGGCTTCATCTTCACTTTTACCAGCCTTTACTAGGTCCGCAATTTCCGACTTATAAGCTTTATCAAAAGCAACATAATACTTACCCACTAGGTGATCGCCTTTTAGGCCACTACTTTCGGGTGTTTCTCCTGCGGCAAACTTTTTCCAGGCCACCATACTTTTACAAATATGGATACCACGATCATTTATAATTTGCACCTTTTTTACCGAATGTCCCGCCGCCTTTAAAATTTCTGCAACTGAATATCCTAAAAGGTTATTGCGAATATGGCCTAAGTGCAAGGGTTTATTGGTATTAGGAGAACTGTACTCCACCAGGGTAGTACGTTTTAAGGATTCCCCCTTACCGTAATTATTTAAATCATCAATTCCATGCAAGACAGCCCGCCAGTAACTATCATTTATCGAAATATTTAAAAAGCCTTTTACTACATTAAAAGCTTTTACTTCAGCGTGGCGCTCTTGCAGATGCCTGCCAATTTCGTGGGCCGTATCTTCTGGTTTCTTGCGGCTTGCGCGTAGAAAAGGAAAAACCACTAATGTTAAGTCACCATCAAACTCTTTACGCGTAGCCTGCCACTCTAACGAGTCCTGCTCAATACTATAGAGGTCTTTTAATATTCCAACAACGGCTTCTGATAAGGTTTTGCTAATGCTATGCTGCATGCCTTTTAATTAATTTTCTAAAGATTCGTAAAGCGGTTTAAAAATGCGAAATGCTGCCTCTGCCATACTATTTCCCTTCAAATCGAGAAGAGGATTTATCTCCACCATTTCAAAGCAACAGAGACGTTCATCGCGTAAAAGCCCTAAAAGAATATTGCGCACTTCCATCTCCGAGAATCCATTAGGAACTGGCGTTCCCGTACCTTCACTTACAGAAGGATCCATGCTATCCACGTCAAAGGAAACATAAATAAGATCGCAATCTTTGAGGTAAGAGTAGGCCTTTTCTACCGTTTTATCCGCTCCTAATTTTTTACTTTCTTCTACTGTAATATTTGGAATATTATAACGCCTCATCACTTCTTGCTCGGGTTCCTCCGTGCTGCGCACTCCGATATAAACTAAGTCTTTCGGTAAAACTCTTTTATTGGAACCTTTCATTTCATTCCAATGCCAAATAGTTTCCTGTTCTGGTTGATTATTCTGACAATCTAGATTGTCTTCATGCAAGGCTGTGGCCAAAGGCATACCGTGCACATTGCCGCTCGGGCTGGTATAGGGCGAATGTAAATCTGCGTGAGCATCGACCCAAATTACGCCAAGGCGTTTATCTGGGTAAGCTCTTTTAATTCCTGCAATGGTTCCGCCAGCGCTGCTATGATCACCTGAAATAACCACAGGGAATTTCCCTTGATTAATACAACCGCTCACCGTACTTTCTATACGACGGTACATCTCCGCTATGGCATCCAAACGTTTGGCGTAAGGCTCTTGCACATCGCGGTACAAACGGTGGTTTAAGGTAGCCACCTTTTTTTCTGGATGTCTTTGAAAAAAACTACGATCGTATTTAAGACTTGCTACTTGTAAGGCATCTAATCCTAAGGAAGCGCCGCGTGTGCCAGCTCCTAGTTCGGACATAATACCGATGATTTCTAATTGTTTAGCCATTTTGTGTAATTGAGTTTGCAAAAATAGGTATTTTCGAAAGCCTTTAAAGCCTCTATCGATATATTAGAGAAGGTATTTTAGCAGACCAACCCTCGTAAATTATAATGCGTTAAGTATTTCAACAACACCCTACCTAAACCATGTATAAGTTTCTTTTAACCAGCTTATTAAGCTCTCTGTTCCTTTCTATAAGCGGGCAAAATCTAAGTGTAAGTGGATATGTTCAAGATGAGTACTCTCAAGAGAGATTAATCGGTGTCAATTTATACATCCAAGGTAAATCTATTGGTACTAGCACCAATACTTTTGGTTTTTATTCGCTCAGTCTTCCACCAGGAGATTACAATCTTGTTGCTTCCTTTATTGGTTACGAAAGTCAAGTCTTTCCCATTAAATTAGATCAGGAAAACCTTAAGCTAGACATTGAGTTGAAGGAGAGTCAAACCCAGCTTTCGGAAGTTACTGTTACCGCTCAAGAGGCCGAGGTAAACCGAGTGCAGATGAGTGAGATTCAGCTCTCGGTGGCTGAAATTAAAAAGATTCCTGCCTTTCTCGGTGAAGTTGATATTATACGTGCCATTCAGCTCTTACCTGGGGTACAATCTGGCAACGAAGGAACAACTGGGTTTTATGTAAGAGGTGGCAGTCCCGATCAAAATTTAATTTTGTTAGATGGAGTGCCCGTTTACAATGCTTCCCACCTTTTTGGTTTCTTTTCCGTATTTAATGCCGATGCCATTAAGAACGTAAGTCTTACTAAAGGGGGTTTTCCCGCTCGCTTTGGCGGCAGATTGAGTTCGGTTTTAGAGATTGATATGAAAGAAGGAAACCTCCGCGAGTTTAAAGGCGAAGGTTCTTTAGGCTTAATTTCCAGTAAACTGACCTTAGAAGGTCCGATTTGGAAAGAAAAAACATCCTTTATGATTTCTGGTCGCAGAACCTACTACGACTTATTAGCACGCCCCTTTATACCAGATGGTACCGAGTTTGGTTATTATTTCGCAGACTTAAACGCTAAGATCAATCATATTTTTTCTCGTAAAGACCGGCTTTACCTAAGCTATTATACGGGTATTGATGACTTTGGTGTGCGGCAAGAATACGATAATAGTTTTGGTGGTAGCGAAGGTTATGATGAGTCTAAATTAAATTGGGGCAATCATACGGCTGCGCTGCGTTGGAATCACCTTTTCAGCGATAAATTATTTAGCAACCTTACCGCCACTTTTACCCAGTATAAATTTTCTATTGGTTTTGAAAACTCATTTCAGAACGGCGGCAATTTGGAGAATTATGGCTTCGAATACTTTTCGCTTATCCGAGATTATGGTTTACGCTACGACTTAGAGTATAGTCTCAACAATAAGCACAGTTTAAAATACGGGGCTAGCTATACCTTTCACACCTTTAAACCTGGTGTGGCGCAAATTGCAGAAGAGTTTGATGGAGTTAAAATCGACTCTATTTTAAATTTATCCAAAGTTATTCGTGCAAACGATTTCTTCGCCTATGTAGAGGACGATTACCGCATTGATGAGCGCTGGCGCTTGAACTATGGATTGCACTACTCTGCCTATTTTACCGATGATGATGCTTTTTACCAATCGCTTCAACCGCGTGCCGCTGTGCGCTATTTGGTTAGTGATGACTGGTCTTTAAAAGGTTCTTACGCATTAATGAACCAGTATATTCATCTATTATCAAATAGTGGAATTGGTTTACCTACTGATCTTTGGGTCAGCTCTACCGCTAAGGTAAAACCCCAAATTTCACAACAAGTTGCTTTGGGTAGCACCCACAATTTAGGCGGCGGAAAGTATGAGTTAAGTGCAGAGAGCTATTATAAGGTGATGAATAATCTCATTGAATATAAGGAAGGAGCAAATTTTATTGGCTCCACCGATTGGCAAAATACTGTGGAGACAGACGGCCGCGGAGAAGCTTACGGAATTGAGCTTTTACTGAGAAAAAAACGCGGTAAAACCACGGGATGGATTGGCTACACCCTAGCAAAGAGCACCCGACAATTTGCCAATCTAAACAATGGCGAAGAGTTTCCTTACCGTTATGATCGTCGCCACGATATTAGTGTAGTAATCAACCATCAATTTAGTAAACGTTTTGACCTAGGCCTCACTTGGATATACGGTACAGGCAATAGCTTTACCGCTCCAGTTGCGCGCATAAACCTACCCTCGGCTAATGGTTTTAATGAAGTTTACGACCGTTATAGCGATCGAAATTCCTTGAAAATGCCTGCTTATCATCGCTTAGATTTAGGTTTTAATTGGCATTATAAAACCAATTGGGGCGAGGCCAGTTGGAATGTTTCGGTTTACAATGCTTACAGTCGTCAAAACCCCTTCTTCCTTTACCTAAGCAACGATTACTTAGGCAACAGAACCGTTAACCAAGTGAGCCTATTCCCCATTATTCCTTCTATCTCTTACCAATTTAAATTTTAAACGATGAAAAAACTAGCATCCCTTTTTGCCTTTGTCTTGCTTGTATCATCTTGTGAAAAAGAAATAGATTACCAAATTCCTAATCCCGGTGATAAAATTGTGGTTTCTGGCCAATTAGAAGCCGGCAAAGAACCCATTATCTTTTTAAGTACTTCGGTTTACTCCATGAGCAACCAAGAACCAAAAACAGATAGCATTTACAGTGCATGGCTCTTTACTGATCATCCGGCTAGCCCCTTTGCACTAGAAGCTAAAAAGAGTTTCTCCGGATTTAGCGATGAATACTACTATACCAGCTCGCATAAAATTGTAGCAGGAAAAGCCTATCGCTTGGAAGTAAGCGCCCCCAAACTAGAGCCGATAAGTGCTAGCGCGACCGTGCCTTTAGCCAAGACCATTGAAAGTGCCAAGTTCGACACGGCTACAAATGAATTAACTTTTAGCTTTCTTGACGATGCTAATACTGCCAATTACTACTGGATTGAAATTACAGAACCCTCTCAAAATTACCAGTTATTCTTTAGCTCTGCCGATCCAACTTTAGAGTTTTTTGACTCCTTCGACGATCCCTTTAGTGAAGGGGACGGAAGATCTTATGGTAATTATGCCTTTTTCGACGATAATCAATTTAATGGACAGCGTAAGGAGGTGAATATTCGAATGGAATCTGTTAACCAAAACGGACTTAATATTAAACTTCACAGTATTAGCGAATCCTATTATCGCTTTAGAGTAACTAAAGCAGCAAATGGATTTAGTGACGGTATATTCAGCGAACCAGTGCAACTTTTCTCTAATGTTACCGGCGGTTACGGAATCCTCTCCGGGCAAAGCACCGATAGCTTGTTAGTTCGCTAAAAACCTTATTCAAGTGGATGATTTTAGCTTGTGAGTAAATAGAATCAAGCAAGCTATTGGGGCTACAATATTGTCTTATTTTTGCAGTTCCAATTAGTAGAATGGCAAAAAAGAAAACGACTCCTAAGGCAAAAGCTAAATTTGACTGGACTAAGTTGCAGAAGGCTTTTAGCAACCGAAGCAATCACTTTGTTCTCGGTCTTAGTCTTATGGCATTCGCTCTTTTTTTAATGGGTGCTTTCATTTCTTACCTCTATAATTGGACTGCTGACCAAAGCATGGTTCGTTTTAATTTTTGGAATGCTTTAAGTGATCCGAACGTACAAGCCCAAAACCTGTTTGGGAAATTTGGTGCTGCTTTGGCCCACCAATTTATCTTTGAATGGTTTGGCTTAGCTGCCTTTCTGTTTTGTTGGTATTTCACTTTACTAGGCCTACGTTTAGCTTTTAATTTAAAAATCAACTCTTTACGCCAAGCAAGCGCTTCCATACTTTTTTTCCTTATTTGGATACCAACCAGTCTCGCCTTTTTCTTAGCCAGTGAAGGTCAACTAGTAGGTGCCACCGGTTACTGGCTCGTAACTTGGTTAGGCTCTTTAGCAGGACCCGTAGGAACCATAATCATCTTAGCAATTAGCCTGCTCGTTTTCCTTAGTATCAGTTATAAATGGACAGGCGAAACAGTACTAAACTTCTTTGGCAAATTTAAACCCCAAAAATTAGCCACTGAGGCAGAAACTAATTTAGAAAACTCACTTTCCGAACTTGCAGACCCTGAAGAGATACCAACAGCTGTAGAGAAAGATAAAACAGCAGTACTAGACAAATTTCGCTCTACGGCAGATGCGCCCGAAGAAGCAAAGAGTAGCGAGAATCATAGCAGCGAAATTGATCTCGATTTAGAAATAGAAACTAATGAATTAACGAAAGACACTGATACGAACCTAGAACTTGAGTTGGAAGAAACAGTGCAGGATGAAGGTCCATCTAAGGAAACTGAAGCCCAAAATAACTTAGCGGAAACAGAAGAAACAGAGGAATTTGAAGTTACTACTGCCGAAACCGAGGAAGAACTTACAGCCCGGGAGCTGAACAGAAAATTAAAAGAATTCGGTGAATTCGACCCTACCCTAGAGCTTTCTCGCTTTAAGCTGCCACCACTAGAGCTATTACGGGATTTTGGCAGCACCAATATTATTCGCAACGATCAGGAATTAGCGGAGAATAAAAATAAAATTGTTGAAACCCTCAATAATTACAAGATTGAGATTTCGAAAATAAAAGCCACTATTGGTCCAACCGTTACTCTCTATGAAATTGTTCCGGCACCTGGTGTGCGCATCAGCAAAATTAAAAACCTAGAAGACGACATTGCTCTTTCTTTGGCAGCATTAGGCATACGTATTATCGCCCCTATTCCTGGCAAAGGAACCATTGGTATAGAAGTTCCCAGCACCAATCCTCAGGTGGTGCCAATGCGAAATTTAATTGCAGGGGAAAAATTTCAGAAAAACGAAATGGAACTACCCATTGCTTTTGGTAAAACCATTAGCAATGAAACCTTCGTCGCGGACCTCGCCAAAATGCCTCACCTCTTAATGGCTGGTGCAACTGGACAGGGTAAATCGGTGGGACTAAATGTTATTCTAACTTCCTTGCTTTATAAGAAGCATCCTTCGCAGGTTAAATTTATTTTGGTTGATCCTAAAAAGGTAGAACTGACCCTTTTTAATAAAATTGAACGTCACTATTTAGCCAAATTACCCGATACTGAAGACGCTATTATCACCGATACCACCAAAGTAATTCATACGCTTAACAGTCTTTGTATTGAGATGGACCAGCGCTACGACCTACTTAAAGATGCCATGGTGCGAAACATTAAGGAGTATAATGCCAAGTTTATTCAAAGGCGATTGAACCCTGAAAATGGACATCGCTATTTACCCTATATTGTTTTAGTAATAGACGAGTTTGCCGATTTGATAATGACCGCTGGTAAAGAGGTAGAAACACCCATCGCCCGTTTAGCTCAGTTAGCGCGTGCGATTGGTATTCACTTAATTGTGGCAACCCAAAGACCTTCGGTTAACGTAATTACTGGTATTATAAAAGCAAACTTCCCCGCGCGTTGTGCCTTTAGAGTTACTTCTAAAATTGATTCACGCACTATTTTAGATGCCGGCGGAGCAGAGCAGTTAATCGGTAAGGGGGATATGCTTCTTAGTCAAGGCTCGGACTTGATTCGTTTGCAATGCGCTTTTGTAGATACCCCCGAAGTAGAAGAAATAACCGATTTCATCGGCAATCAGCAGGCCTACCCCGAAGCTTATCAATTGCCCGAATATAAGGGAGCCGATGAAGACGGAAATGTAGGCGTTGACATTTTAGACCCCTCAGAGCGAGATGCCTTATTTAATGATGCTGCCCGCTTAGTAGTAAATAGTCAACAAGGTTCTGCCTCTATGCTGCAGCGTAAATTAAAGCTTGGTTATAACCGCGCAGGTAGAATTGTTGATCAATTAGAGGCCGCTGGAATTATAGGCCAATTTGAAGGTTCTAAAGCCCGTGAAGTATTAATTCCAGATGAAATGGCTTTGGAACAGTTGTTGAATCACCAAAATAAATCAGAATAAAATTTATGTCTAAGTTTTTTAGCCTCAGTGGCGCCCTTCTTTTAAGCTTTACCGTTTTTTCTCAAGCCAGTAACCTGGAGGCGAAAGCCTTATTGGAAAAGTCTTCTACTAAAATGAAGTCTTACCCTAGCATTGCATTAGACTTTAGTTACACTTTCGAAAATGTGAAAGTAGAGCCACCGGTAAAACAAGTACAAGAAGGGACCATCGCTATTAAAGGAGACGATTATCACCTTAAAATTGAGGGCATAGAGCAAATTAGATCTGGCAATAAGCTCTACAATATTCTAAGTGAAGATGAAGAAGTACAGATTAGCAGCTACGATAATGAGGAAGAAGATGAAGGGATTAGTCCCAGTAAAATATTAAGTTCTTTCTCTAAAGGCTACAGCTACAAGATGGGAGAGAGCAACAAAATTGAAGGCACCAGCATTCAGCATATTATTCTTAAGCCGATCAACACTCTTACGGTAGAGAAAATTATTATCGGTATTGAGTCAAAAACAAACCATGTATATAGTCTAAAACAATTTGGCACTAATGGCACAATCACCACCTTAAAGGTGAAGCGTTTTGATAGCAAGCCTCAATTACCTGCCAATTACTTTAGTTTTAATCGCGCAGACTACCAAGACTTCTACATTAGCGAATAATGAAAATAATCGATCGCTTTGTCCTAAAAAGCTTCTTTAGGCCCTTCCTCATCACTTTTTTTGTGATGATTCTGTTCCTTTTGATGCAATTTGTTTGGAAATACATTGACGATCTAGTGGGGCGCGGCGTAGAATGGTATTACATCGCCGAGCTGCTATTTTATACCTCTGCTACACTCGTGCCCATGGCTTTGCCCTTGGCAGTACTACTCTCCTCAATTATGGTATTAGGAACATTAGGAGAGAATAATGAGCTGGCGGCAATGAAATCATCTGGCTTAGGCCTTGCTCGGGTAATGCGACCTTTATTTGTATTTATAGTTTGCCTTAGTGTAGGAGCCTTTTTATTTGCCAATTACATTATTCCCATCGCAAATTTGAGGAGTGAAACCTTGCGTCGGAATATCGCTAACCAAAAACCGGCTCTAAGTATTAGGCCAGGCGTGTTTTACAAAGGAATAGAGGGTTTTTCTATAAAGGTGGGGGAAAAATATGGGGAGAATCAAAATTTACTTACCGATGTAATAATTTACGATCATACCCAAAGAAGAGGAAACACCAAGGTAATTGTTGCCGATAGTGGTAAGATGCAAGTTACGCCAAACGAGCAGTTTTTAGAAATCTTCCTCTACGATGGCCATTCCTATGAAGATCACAATCCTGCCAAAGCAAAAGATCGCGACAATAAACCCTTCGTAAAATCAAACTTCCAAGAAAGCCTCATTCGCTTTAATCTGATTGATTTCCAAGCGGGCGATTTGCGGAAGTCTGGCCGCAAAGAATTCGACATGCTTAATATTAGGCAGCTAGATGAGGCCGTAGATAGTCTTAATAGCACCTTACGCGATATCCAGGGTGACTTTGAAAAACAAATGATTGCTAAATATGCATACGAAGATCTCAAGGATATTCCTGAGGATGAGCGAATAGGGCAAGCTGACACGCTTAGCATGAGCACAATCACTTCTTTGAATGATACCCTTCTTAATAATTTTGAGAAAAATATGCATGCGCGTATTCTGCAAAACTCTCTGCGCATTGCCCGTAGTAATAAAGCCTATTTTAGTAATGCTAAAGCGCAATATGATTGGCGAAAATTAATTATTACCCGCCATGTTTTAGAATGGCAAAAAAAGTTTTCCGTCTCTTTTGCCGTAATCGTTCTCTTTTTTGTTGGTGCTCCCTTAGGAGCTATAATTCGTAAGGGCGGCATGGGAATGCCAGTGGTAGTAAGTGTTTTTATTTTTATTGTTTATCACGTTACTAGCTTTTCCTTCGAGAAATTAGGACGCTTTATGTACTGGACTCCCTTTCAAGCCATGTGGACTGCAAACTTTATTCTACTTCCCATTGGTTTTTGGCTTACCTACAAATCGGCCACGGATAGTGTGATTTTCAATATTGAGGTTTATATGAAGCCTTTTCAGAAAATTTCGAACATCTTTGTCAAGCGAAAATCTAGAGAAGTATCCCGTGAAAATTCTGCTCCTAAGCAATAAAGTTCCTTTTCCTTCTAACGACGGTAGTACCATTGCTATACGCAGCATGATTGATGCACTTTTACTAAACGGTGCTTCTTTAAGTCTTATCAGTTTAAATACTAAAAAACACTATCGCAGGCCCGAAGAAATTAAAGCACACCTTCCCGAGGGACTAGATTTCGAGGCCGTAGAAGTAGATACGGACGTCAAGCCATTGAGCGCCGCCTTAAATCTTTTAAACGGGCAAGCTTATCACGTTTCGCGCTTTAATCAGCCAAAGATGGAAGCCGCTTTAAAGGCAAAGCTGAGGAACAAACAATTTGACATTATTCAGTTAGAAGGGCTCAGTATGGCCGTTTACTTGCCCCTGCTAAGGAAGTA
>CBFHVV010000026.1:0-39893 GCA_965658965.1 Croceimicrobium sp. | reverse complement strand
AAAGTCCTCTATTTGTCGTGTGGAAAATGAGGCATTCGACATCTCACGAAGAGTATTCGCGGAAACTTTTATGTACTTGACACTTTTTCCTGCAAATTCATTCAAGTTTTTCTCTAAGAAATAGCCTGGTGATTGGCGACCATTTTCGGTGCTCACTTTATGTAAGGCAAAGTAATCATGGCCCGCTGTTGATTTGATACCTCGGCTGAAATTTCGTTATTTAGAAGGAGTCTGAGGCCTAATTTATATCGGACTCATCTTAATCAATCATGATGATAAGGCTCGCCCTTCAAAATAGTGGCGGCTCGGTAAATTTGCTCCGCGAAAATGGCGCGAATAATCTGATGGGAGAAGGTCATTTTAGAAAGGGAGATTTTACCATCTGCGGCGGCATACACATCTGGCGAAAAGCCGTAAGCCCCGCCAATGCAAAAGACGATGCGTTTGGGACTGCGGTTAAACCAAGTCTGCAATTGCTGGGCAAAACCACGGGAATGGTATTCTTTGCCTTTTTCATCGAGAAGGATGAGTAAATCGCCCGCCTTTTTCTCAGCTAGTATTTTTTGCCCTTCCTGTTCTTTAATCTGATCTTGCGTAAGCTTCTTGGTATTTTTTATATCGGCAATAACCTTGGCTGCAAAAGGCCAATAGTGCTGTAAGCGACCGAAGTACTTGTCTTCTAAGCTAGTCACCGCGGCTTCATTGGTTTTACCTATCATCAATAATTCTATTTTCATAAGCTTCAACGTAATTTGCAGCACAAATAAAGGGATTCTAACTCCTTAAAATGTGATTATGAAGAATGACTTTTACTCCTTATCGGTTAAAAACCCGCGTGGTGAAGAAATAAAGATGTCGGAATTTAAAGGGAAGACAGTTTTAATTGTCAACACAGCCACGAAGTGCGGATTAGCGCCGCAGTTTGATGGTTTGGAAAAATTGCATCAAGAGTATAAGGATAAAGGACTGGTAGTACTAGGTTTTCCTTGCAATCAGTTTTTAGGTCAGGAGCCAGAAAGCAATGAAACGGTAGAAGAGACTTGTAAGATTAATTTCGGTGTAACTTTTCCCCTTACGGAGAAGATTAAAGTAAACGGCAGCGATGCACATCCTATTTTTAAGCATCTGAAAAAGCAAAAAGGGGGACTATTAAGCAGCGCCATAAAATGGAACTTCACTAAGTTTTTGGTGAATAAAGAAGGTAAAACCGTGGAGCGTTATGCGCCTAGTACGGACCCAAAAGACATGGAAGAGAGAATTAAATATTTGCTAAAAGCCTAGTCGATCTTTTTGATAAGCCCGCTCACCACGCCCCAAATACGGAAGTCCATAAACTGGGTGATTTTTAGTTTATCAAAAGCAGGGTTTTCTGGAAGGAGGTAGGTGTTTTCGGCTTCAATGCGCAGGCGTTTAACGGTGTAATCACCATTAATTACCGCTAAAACTATGCTGTTGTTTTGGGCTTCTTTTTCTTTATCTACAATAAGAAGATCTCCATCATCTATGCCAGCACCCACCATAGACTGACCGCTAACGCGCACGCAAAAGCTCGATCTTGGGTTGCGAATTAGCTCGCTGTTCAAATTGATGCTGTCTTCAAAATACTCGGAAACGTAAGAGGGTTTTCCTGCAGAAACGCCTACATCAAAAAAGGGAATCTTAATTCCTTCAAAAGGTTCAATCTGAAAAACGGCTAGCGACATAAGCAATATTGTAAGTGCTAAATTTACATTTTAATCTCTAATCTTTTAGCAAGGTCTCTTAATTCTTGTGAACTAGTCTTGACTGTATTTCCATTGAAAGGCTCTCAATATCTTCCCAATATATCTGTTCAAGCACTTCTACATAAGGGCGATTGTGAAAATACCCATCTTTAAAGTAGCTTGCAGCAAGTTTTATAAACTGCTGTGCCATAGAGTATTCACCTTCGTAAGTAGCAAAGCGGGCTTTATGAAAGTAAGCATCAGCCAAGCTTGGATAAATTCGTAAAGCTCGATCTAAATCTATTTTGGCCTGAGAAATATCTCCGAGTTTTTCTAGGCTTAAGGCTCGATATAAAACAGCAAAAGCATCTACCCATTCTTCCCCTTTATTCGCGCTAATGCCGTCGATGTACAAGGAAAGTGATTTTAGAGCCTGGGAATAATCTTTCAGGCCATAATAGGCAATTCCGCTCATATAATCGTGGCTCTGTCCCTGCGAATAGCCAACGGTTCCAACAACCGAATCTGTGAGGTTAAAATCCGCGATGGCACGCGGGTAATCGCGATAGAAATAAAGGTAAAGGTAGCCTCTAAATCCAGCCCAAGGTTCGGGTTTAAGTCTGGCTGCTTTGCCGTAATAATATTGCATTTCTGCCGCAAGGCCTCGCTTAACGCGAGATGTTCCAAACTCACGCCAGTAATCACCATTGCTACTATCTAATTTAACCGCTTCTTTTATGTGAAATTGCTCAGCTACGGTGCCTTGATAATAGTAGCGAACACCATTGTTTAAGCTTTGGGCATAGGCTATTTTTTCCTCAGCACTAAATTCCTTTTTATACCAATGATATTCTTCTTGGCAGCTAAAAAGGCAAAAAAGCAAACAGGTCTTAAGGTAAAACATCAATGATTTCATTGTTTTTTATTTTAAAGCTTAGATAAGCATAAGAGTCGCGATTTTCACCTTCAATTACACAGGCTTGCCAAGTGTTTAAGTTGAGCAAAATACTTAAAAGGTGATTAAGGGTAGTGGCCTCGAAATCTTTAGGCTGATAATCAAAATCGTAGCCTTGAGCAATAAAACGACCAGCTTTACCTTCACAACTAATTACAAAACGGTAGGTGAGCATTCCCTCCTCAGCGCCCAATTTTTCAGGCTGTAATTGCTCTTGGATTAGGCTCAGCAATTTCTTTTTCCCTCCAAGAAATCCACCATCAGGGTCTCCATTGTAATAATCGACAATGGCTTTTTCGCTGCCACAAAGCTCAAAACCTGCATTTTCGCCGAGGCTCTTGCTTGGGTCGATATAAGCGACTCTTTTTTTGCCGTGATTAGCCCGTACTAAAAAGGTATCGAGGGGCATCTGTTCAATAAGCTCCCCTCTGTAGCTCCCCGTTTCACTACTTTCGTAAGAAGACCACAAACCAATATTAGGACGGTAAACTTCTATTGCGCGATTAGTACTAACAATGGAATCGCTTTTCATATTTCGGTAGCTCCGCTCCAAGATAAAATACTTAGCCGCTTCTCCTGCTATAATAGTGTCGCCCACGGCCACTTGCTTTACCTCATAGTGATAAGTTTCATTTTGGTACTGATAACTTTCAATATAAAGAGGTGCATCCTCGGGCGACCAGCTTTTAAGTTGATTAGCTATAATTTCTACGCTAAGCGTATCCTCTTGGTAGTAATAATAGGATGAATCGAGGTAGAGATTATCTCCAGCTATGCGGAAATACTTGCATGCGGTAATTTCAAAACCAGCATTGTATACTTTGGAACAGTAATGCTTCGCATCGCTTTTTTGATAGCTTATGTAGCTGATGCGCCTAGCTGATTCTTCATCAGGATTTTGAGGCTCAAAATGGCTGTAGTATTTTACCGCATAACCTTTTTCAAATATGTGATCGGGTGGAAAGTAAGCGGCAAGGCTTTCGGTTTCTCTGTCTTTATGGCAAGCAGCCAGCAGAAGAATTGAAGCAAGGACAATTATTTTACGCATGCTTAAAATTAGTTTTCTTTAGATAGAATCTCTTAAATTTTGAAAGGAATAAATGGAAAACCTGATTAAGCAATAAAAGTGCCTAGATTTGAGCTAGGCGAAAACAAATTTTTGGTCGCTAGAGAATGGTCACGGTGGATTACCCTTTTTTGGCTTTTTCGAAACAGCAGGAAGTATCGAGACTTCCCAATTTTAAGTAAAAAATTTGCTTAGGGCCGCTACCACTTTTTTCCGAAAAAGGGATCAATGCTTAGATAATCTTCTTAATTACTCTTAATCGATGCGTGTGCACTCGGTCATCAGCATGATAAATTCCAGATTGGTCAAGACGATCTAAGCGCACCTTACCACTAGCATGTAAAATGTAGTTATCTTTTAAGATAATACCCACGTGAATAATCTTGCCTTCACTATTATCAAAAAAGGCTAAATCGCCCGGCTCCGATTCTTCGATAAAACTTAACGTTTCTCCAATTAGGGCTTGCTGGGAAGCATCGCGCGGAATGTTATAGCCACAAATGCGATAAACCATTTGACTAAAGCCGGAACAGTCTATACCAAAAGGACTGCGCCCGCCCCAAAGGTAAGGGGCATGTAAATATTGAAAAGCGACTTCTATTAATTGCTCTCTGCTTTGTTTTTTTGAAACAATGGCGCCACTAAATTTAAATTTGCTGTCTGCTATTCTAACGGAATTACCTTCCTTAAAGCCAGGTAAAAAAGATCCCAAGAAGATGGGGAAGAAAGTTCCACTATCTTCTCGGGATATTAGTTCTATAAGATCACTGCTAATAGGCTTTTTGCATTTTGCATGAAAATCTGCTTGTTTTTCGGTTAAGGCTTCAAACTGCTTACGATCTATCCATCCTTCATAACGATCGTGATGAAGGCGAATCCGCAACCATTTCTTTCTCTGTTCTAAAACATCGTAGCTCTCGCCAAATACAACTTGGTTTACCATTTCCGCGGTGTCCGCTGGTTCCAAGCGCATGGGAATAACACTTAATCCGCAAATGCCCTTTAGCATATTTTTAGCCTAGGTTTTCAATTACCATAGCAGAAGCTCCGCCGCCGCCATTACAAATTCCTGCTGCGCCAATCTTACCATTATTTTGCTTTAAGACGTTCATTAAAGTGATAATGATTCTAGCACCAGATGCTCCTAAAGGATGGCCCATAGAAACAGCGCCACCATTAATATTGGTTTTGGCAGCATCAATTCCTAAAATCTTAATATTGGCTAGTCCTACTACCGAAAATGCTTCGTTTAACTCAAAAGCGTCTACATTTTTAATATCTACATTGGCTTTAGCCAAAGCTTTAGGAAGTGCCTTTGCTGGGGCAGTAGTAAACCATTCTGGTTCGTGAGCTGCATCTGCATAAGCGCTGATTTTTGCTAGTGGCTTTAGACCCAGGCTCGCTGCTTTTTCTGCAGACATCATAATTAAAGCGGCAGCACCATCATTAATATTAGATGCATTTGCTGCTGTTACTGTACCTTCTTTATCAAATACGGGACGTAAGGAAGGAACTTTGGCGTGATTTACTTTAAACACGTCTTCATCGCGATCAACTACAATGGGATCTCCTTTTCTTTGGGGAATGCTCACCGGAATTACTTCTTCGGCAAAACGACCATTTTCCCAAGAATCGGCACTACGACGGTAGCTTTCCAAAGCGAAATTGTCTTGCTCCTCACGGCTAAAGTTCATGTCTTTGGCACAAAGCTCTGCGCAATTACCCATGTGAACAGAACCGTAAACGTCAATAAGACCATCGCGTAAAAGCCCATCTTTCATTTTAATATCACCAAGCTTAACGCCACTACGGCCATCTAAATAATGCGGTACATTACTCATGCTTTCCATACCGCCAGCAACTACCACTTCTGCGTCGCCACAGGCAATAGCTTGGGCAGCTTGCATAATGGCTTTCATGCCAGATGAGCAAACTTTATTTATGGTGGTACATGGAACGGTGTTCGGTAAACCTGCGCCCATAGCCGCTTGGCGAGCAGGAGCTTGGCCAACGCCAGCTTGTAAAACATTACCCATTAGTACTTCTTGTACTTCTTCCGGGGCCAGCTTAATTTTATCTAAAGCGCCTTTTATGGCAATAGATCCTAATTGGGTAGCACTAAGGGAAGAGAGGCTACCTAAAAATCCTCCAATGGGGGTTCTAACCGCAGAAACGATTACTACTTCTTTCATGTGAAATGGTGTTTATGTATTTGAGAGTGCAGAATACCAGCACCCTTAATTGGGCGAAAATGAAATTTATAGTTCCAGATGGACTGATTCATTGGTGGTATTCTAAGATTTGTCTTTACTTAGCAATGTGGGCGAAATTAAACAAAATAAGCCTCTTTATTTTCCCTTTGGGCATGAGAAAACTATTATTATATCTACAAAACTATCAGACACAAATCTCGATAACCCTACTTTTTGTGGTTTCGCTTATTTTTATTGTCTATCTCAGTCCTCGTGAAGTTCAGTTTAAGTATGAGTTTCAGAAGGGTAAGCCTTGGCTCCACGAAAATTTAGTGGCGCCCTTCGATTTTTCCATCCTTAAATCTGAAGCTTCTTTAGAAGAGGAAATCACAAAAACTAGGGAACAGAAAACCATATTCTTACAGCTTGATAAAGCAATTCGTCCTCAGGCTATTGCTAGTTTTAAGAAAGATTTAGCAGAGGCTTGGTCCGAGGCTCAAGCGGAGGGACGTTTTGATAGCCTGGCTGAAGATGTTTACACACGATTAGAGACTATTGGTGAAACTAATTTAAACGAGTCTTATCGTACCGGTATCCTACAACCCACAGAGGATCCATTTTTCGAAGAATTTGGTCAAGTTCTCTTGTCTCGCGAAAAAGTAAGCCAACCGGTTGAGCTCAGTCAATTTTTTGGTTTTAAATCGGTGGTAGAGAATATCCGCAGTCGTGTAAAAGATGATTTAAGCGAAGAGCTAGCGGGCTTTCTAATGGCGCGTATTTCAGCTCATATCAAATACAATGTATTTTATCAAAAGGAACGCAGTGAAAAGTATCTGCAAAATCAGTTAGATCAGATTTTACCCAGTCGTGGTGCGGTTTTAAGTGGAGAACTTATTATCGCCAAGGGCAATTTGGTTGACGAGGAACGTTTTGCCAAGCTCAACTCATTAAAAGAAGTTTACGAAGGTTCCTTAAGTGGTGCTCGCTCTTATTACAGCTTATTAGGAGGGCAAATTCTATTGGTTGGGATATTGCTCTTTGTACTTTTTGCTTTCCTAAATCAGTTCGATAATTTAGTACTGGAGGATATTAGCCGCCTCACTTTTATACTGGTTAACATTCTGCTGATGGTTTTACTTAGCAGTATTGTTCTTTCTTTCAACGCGGGCTTGATATATCTAATTCCTTTTGCCATTTTACCGATGGTTATGCGTTCCTTTTTCGAAACACGCTTGGCCTTATTCGTACATTTAGTGGCAATGCTTATCATTGGTTTTCAAGTACCTAATAGCTTCGAATTTATCTTCCTACAAATTGTTGCAGGCGTATTTTCGGTATTGATGGTTAATAATCTTTACCGGAGAAAGGACCTTTTCTTAACCGGGGGTAAAGTAACTTTAGTCTATGCCGTCTCTTATTTTAGCCTGGCGATTTTGCAAGAAGGCACCGTGCAAACTATCGACTATAAGGTTTTTGCCTACTTTGTGGGTAATGGCCTACTCACGCTAATATCTTTTCCTCTAATCTATTTCCAAGAGAAGATTTTTGGTTTTGTTTCAGAAATATCTCTCCTTGAATTGAGTGATACCAATAATCCGCTTTTACGAGAACTAGCAGAAACGGCCCCGGGGACCTTTCAGCACAGTATGCAAGTGGCTAATTTAACAGAGAATGCGATTATTGCCATCGGGGGTAATGCTCTTCTAGCTCGCACAGGTGCCTTGTATCACGATATTGGGAAGATGCAAAGCCCCATGTATTTTATTGAAAATCAGAGTTCAGGGATTAATCCCCACGATGAATTGAGTTTTGAAGAAAGTGCGGAAATTATCATTGGTCATGTTAGCTCTGGGATAAGGCTTGCAAAGCGCAACAAATTACCAGATTTGTTAATCGACTTTATTCGCACGCATCACGGAACTTCTACGGTAATGTATTTCTACAAGCAATATATCCGCGATTTCCCCGAAGATAAGGCAGCGATTGCCAAATTTACTTATCCTGGGCCTAAGCCTTTCTCTAAGGAAACCGCGGTTTTAATGATGGCTGATACGGTGGAAGCTGCCTCGCGGAGCATTCAAAATCCCGATCATGATAAATTAGATAGTTTGGTAGAAAAACTAATTGATCATCAAATTAAAGATGGGCAGTTTGAGAATGCTCCCATCACCTTACGGGAGATACGTAGCGTTAAGAAAATCTTCAAGAAAATGCTGATGAACATCTATCACGTACGCATCAAATACCCCGATTAAAGCGATTTGCTAGCTTGAGATTGGAGGCTAGTCCTCGTCATCTTCCAAATCATCATTTTCCTCCTCGTCTTCAGATTCAAGATCTTCTTCAAAAGCTTGGCTAATGCCATGCTCACCGTAAACAAGGTCGAAAGTATCTAAATTAGGAGCGGGCTCTAGTTCTTCCGTATCAAAATATAGCTGGTAATACTTATTATATTGCTCTAAAAAGCCTTCTTGATTGGTTAAAAGTAAGAGATGATTGCCATTTTTTGCTTTTAATAATGCCAGCTTACCCTGCTTGTTTTTCCAGATATACTGATTAGGAATTAAAGGGACTTTGGCCAGAAAAGTATGGTCGCTGGGGATAATGCTACGCTTTGGCTTTAGCAAAATGTGTTTCATAGGATCAATAAATTTTTCCCTAAATTAAGAAATAATCTAGGGCGAATAAAGATCTCTCAATTAAATGCCCGACTAGGCTTACTCCACGGAGACTCTGCTAGATACAGCCCGCTAGTTTTAAATTTGTTAAAGAAAAAATAAGCTTTAGGCTTCGCTTTGTGCGCTTATAATTTTAAGAGCTTATAGCTGCGCTCATTTATTTTTAAGCTGTATTGCCCTGCTTTAAGGGAAGATAAATCTAGCTGCATTTCACCGTTCACATTTTCACCAAAGCTTTTAACAATTTTTAAGGCCCCTTTCTGATCAAATATCTGCACGAATACATCGGGGTCATTTCCTCGGTTGCGAATATTTAGGGTAGCCTGGCTAGGGTTAGGGAAAAAGTCATAGAGCGATTTTTCAGAATCTTCTTCAATAATACTCAGGCTTTCATTGGTATTCGCGAAAACATAGTCGCCGCTTTCAATCTGGCTCAGTTCAAAGCTGCCGATTCTAGAGTTTGCGCTGCCAACTTTTTTTAATTGGTAGGGATAAATATTCCATTGATCTGTTCCTTTAGGGCGATAAAGAAGCACTAAAGAGTCATTACCATTTTGCAAAAGATCCTCATCAGCTTGGCCATTACTGCCAATAAAACGAATTTCTCCTTTTAAACTAGATTGTGATAAGCCCAGTTTTTGAATGGTGAAGTATCGCTTGGCTCCTAATTTGAAGTCGAAATTATTAGTGCTCTTCTTTTCCGCAGGTACTAAATGCTGCATTAAAATGACTGAACCAGAATCCACAAAATTATCACACTCTATACTGATGTTGCTGTAAGAACCTGTAAAATTAATAGGAGCATTTATGGATAACCGATCTACTCCAGTGGCCGTTAATAAACTACCGCTGTACGAAGCTAAAACGGCGATAGGGCTAAAGCCAGGATTGAAAGTATGCTGACTAAATTTACCACTATGGTTAAAATTATGATGCACCAACTCGCTATTAGCACCAAAGAAGCTGACATCTACCGGCACCATGGTGTGTAAAGCGGGGGCTTCGTAAAGCCTCTGTTTTAGGCTAAAGCTAATATTTTGGCTGGCAGGGTTATAATTCCATTCATCTACTGAAAATTGCGGAAAACCTTCGTTGTAAACCCAATCGGTTCCAAAGTTACTAATCTTGGCCTGACCACTAATCGCCTGCAATTCTGCGAGAAAGCTTGCGCTAGAAAGGTTCTGATAAGCATGTTTCTTAAAAATGCTATCTAGTGTAGAAAAGAAAAGATTGTCGCCCAAATAATGACGTAAATTATGGCCCACCATGGCCCCTTTTTGGTAGGTATGAAAGCCATATACATACTCGTGGGGAAGGGCATAAAGGGGCCGATAAACTCCGCCATCTTGTTTGTGGGCACTGTTTAGAACGGCCCAAGCATTGGCTTTAACAACCTCTAAATAACGGGCACGGCTGTATACTTTTTCCTGATAAAGGTGACTACTAAATTCTGCCATCCCTTCGTTAATCCACATGTCATCGGCAGATTCACAGGTTATTAAATTTCCAAACCAATGGTGAGCGAGTTCATGCGCCATAATATCTTCACCAGAAAGGTTTCCGTTTATTAAGCTAATGGGATAGTGTATACTGGTAGCATGCTCCATAGCACCTACCGTGGTTGCTGCGTAACCAATTCTTGGCCATTGATAGGCACCAAAATAATCTTCAAAAGCGTGAAAAGTGGCTTTTAAGTTTTGAAAAGAAGCTTTTAAATTGGCGGTATCAGCGGCTTTAGCAGCTAGTAATATGTTTTTAATTCCTTGCACTCCTTGCACCGTATCTTCTAAAAACTGGTAATTAGACAAAGCGAAACTTGCCAAATAGGTAGGAATTTCTTCACTGAGGTAGCTGCTGCTTAAAATGGTATCACCCACCAAAGGAACACGAGAAATTGAGTCACCAATAAGCATAGGTACCAAAGGGCTTTTGCTCTTCACATTGATAGCATAGCTCGATTTCTCGACAAAATTATCGTAACAAGGAAACCATGCTCGACCGAAAGTATGCGGATTGGAGGCAAAGCCAACTCCTAAATTGTAGTAGTAGCCAGAAGCAGCGTGAAAACCACCCCAGTTAGATGCATCGGTTTTAGGGTAGCCGCTGTAATAAATATGTAAATAATCTAAACTCGAGTTAAGGTTCACACTGGCATTAAAGTCAATACTTAGCAGCGAGTCGTTATAGCTATAGCTGAAAGAACTGTTTGCTTGCCCATTGGCATCAATGTAAAGTACCGAATCAACTTGTAATTGGTGAAGATCGAGGTTTAACTTGCTAGCCCCATTAATTTTAGGATTAAAGAACACCTTTGCATTGGCTTTAAAGCTTTGGCTTGCAATAGCACTTAAGTCTAGGTTAATTTGATAATGGAGAATATCAAAAGTGTCGCTTTTAGCATTATTATTTATGCTAGGGCTACTCATTGCGCTGAGTGCTTGTTTAGTATCCATGCAATTATACTGCGCGTTTAAGCCATAGCTGGCTAAGAATAAAAGGATAAATGTTAGTTTTTGCATGAGCCGATATTTTTACTGTATGTCTTATTGGCGAATAATAGGTTTTAACCAGATATCACCTTCCTTATTTTTAATGCGCAGAAAGTAGCTTCCTGCCGCAGCGGGTAATTCAAAATTGTAATCGCTTCTGTTTTCTATAAAGGGCCATGCTTGGATTAAAGCACCAGCTGCATCATACAGCTCTAAACTGTAGTTGCCTGCCACCGGCCATTTTATATAAACTTGACCATCGCTCGGATTTGGGTACAGCTCCAGCGGGGCAGGGCCTAATTCATCGAGGCCAATATTTTGGAGAAATATGCAATCGCTTGTATCGGAGCAATTTCCATTGCTAATAATAACAGCATAAGTGCTATTGGGCGCATTGTAATTTTGGGGATCGAAATTAGCCTGATTGGCATTGGCAATACTCGTATTGTTGGCGCAATTAATCCACTGATACTGGGCATTGGGCTGTAGCGCAGATGCAGTAAAGCCGTTGGTGGCGACTGTTAAATCGATTGTATCAATTTGGAGGTTGAGCTCGATTATAGAATCGCAAGCTTGGGAGCTCTGAAGAGTGTCGAAATACTGTCCGCTGTTGTAATAGATAGTTCCAGCAAATACTATAGAATCGCAAGCTTGCAGCGAAAGGGTTTGATAGTATTTCGCTTGTATAATCAGATCCAGAACAAAAACTGAATCGCATCCCACGGAAGTGGCTACCAAACTGTCGTAATACATCCCACTTTGGTTGTAAACCGTTCCGCGCCAAGTGTAGTTATCACAAGCTTGAATAGCAAGGGTATCGGAGAAGGAAGAATTAATACTTAAGTTGAGGTAATAGACAGAATCACAACCGTCCTGAGATTGTAGGCTGTCGTAATAGATACCACTCTGATGGTAAACTGTTCCGCGCCAAGTGTAGGCGCTACAAGATGAAATATTTAATAAACTATCGAAGAGGGCTTTGATTTCTAAGTTGAGATGTATAATTGAGTCGCAGCCTGCATTAGTAAAAAGTTGCTCTTGGTACCAGCCGCTCTGGGCGAGAACTTGGCCAAACCATGAATAGGAACCGCAAGCCGTAACTTGAATGGTATCGTAGGCCGTAGGGCAGGGGCCGGAATTTCCTAGTTTCACCAGAAATGCGTCTTGATCGCCGAAGCTCCGTAGGGTTTGCTCTTGATTTACTTTGGGATTAAAATCAACGCTCTTTCCAAAATAACCACCTAAAAGAGTTTGACCATTTTGGTGATCTATCGCAAAGGCCTCATCTTCCGAAAGTCCCCCGAAACTTAAGCCTTGCTCAAAGTTTCCAGCTGTGTCTAGCACCTGTAAAAAAAGGTCCCTTCGGGCTTTTGCAGTAGTAAAAAGTGTATCGGCGTTGGGATTGAGATCTATGGTATTGAAAAAACTACCCGTATGAAAAACCTTTCCGTTTTTCACTTGCAGGCCGTAGCCAATATCATTGCTGCTGCCACCTAATTGTTTAGCCCAAACGAAGCTTCCATCGGGTTTAAGTTTTAAAATAAAGGCATCGGTACCGCCCGCACTTCTTAGGGTGTCAAGATTAGGAGGGTTAAAATCAACAGTGCCTTCGAACTCGCCTGTGGCATATAAGTTTCCGTCGTCATCTTCTTTAAGATCTCTAGCGCCTTCAAAATTTCGCTGTCCATAGGTACGCACCCACTGAAAGTCACCAGTGCTATTGTATTTACTTATAAAAACATCGTTAGTGCCGAAGCTGGAACTACGATTGACTACCGCAGTACTTGGATCAAAGTCGAGGGTATTACGATATGAGCCTCCGAGATAAAAGTCACCATTGCTACTAGCCAAAGCGCTTAGGCCGTATTCATTACTGCTGCCATCTACAACTTGATTCCAAATTAAGGTTTTAGAACTGTCGTAAACAGCTAAAAAGGCCGCACGATTGGAAGCATTTGCGGTCGTGTTTATTCCGTCAAAGCTAATACTACCTTGATAAAGACCAGCAATTGCAATTTGAGCCGATGAATTAATTGAAAGGTCATTAATAAATGCAAAACCAGGGTTTCCCGTGATGTTTTGTATCCAAATTAGATTTCCTTGTGGGTTAAATTTGGCCAGGAAAGCTGCCAAATTAGCTTGGCCAATGATACTATCTTTAATGCCTTGATTATTAAAAAAGAGCGTGCCTTCATATTCTCCAGCGAGATAAAGGTTTCCTGTTGGGTCTTCGCCAATAGCCATTCCTTTGTCGCTCGCCAGGCCCCCAAGGCTAATAGCCCAATCGAGGCTCAGGTTATTTTGATATTGCGCTAGAAAAATATCTTCCTCTCCAAGAGAATTGAGCCAGCTTTCGCTTGTGTCGGGATCGAAATCTACCCCGCCACTAAAAAAGCCAGTGCTTAGAACCTTTCCATTTTGAAGGAAAATAGATTGTTTTATTTGATCATTACCACCTTCTCGATCTTCGGTAAGCCAGGCGGTATCCAAACTGGCTCCGCTGTAAGATGCGAAAAACGAATTACTGTTATTGGAAGCAGGACTTTGCAGATTAAAAGGCTGCCCACTGGGGTTGAAATTGCCACTGCCGTATAATGCACCTCCAATCCAAATGTTTTGATTAGAGGCTAAGGCCACAGTATTCACCTTTGAAAAAGTAGAACCAGTAATAGCTTGGACTTGGTTGAAGCTACCATCATTGATATGGTAGCTTGCAAAAAAGCCATCGCCACCTAAAGCGGTTAGGCTTTGGCTGCTACTTGGGCTAGGATCAAAATCGACTGTAAGAGCAAAATAACCTCCTAAGTAGAGCAATCCAGACGGGTCGTACATCAAATCATAAACCTGATCCGTAGAGCTTGATCCGATAGTATGTCCCCACTGAAATTGGGCGGCTGTATCTAAAAGGCTAATAAAGATATCAGGCAGTGAGCTGGCTCCAGTTTGCAAAGGGTTTACTCCACTGGGATCAAGCTGTATATTATTGCGAAAAGTTCCTGAAACAGCTAAGAGAGTATCGCCAATTAAAAGCATATCTGCTCCAAGGTCGGTTGAACTACCGGCAATTTTTTTGGCCCATTTAAGATTACGATTGAGGTCGAATTTCGCAATAAAAACATCATTACCACCACTACTGATCAAGGCACTTGGCGGGTTTAAAGAAAAGCTAAGGGTACTGGTAAAGTCACCATTAAGGTAATAGTTGCTTTGAGCATCTATGGCCAAAGAGCGGGCATTATCAAAACCAGAGCCTGCAATAGTTTTTACCCATTTAAAATTTCCGTTGCTGGCCTCATAAGCGGCCATAAACACATCTCCAGCCCCAGCTGAAATTCGCAAAGTTCCAATTTGATTAGGATCGAATTGAAGAGAATCGCCAAAGTGCCCTAAAACCACAACTTCTCCAGCAGGGTTTATTTCAATATCAATACCCGCATCGATACCCGTTCCAGCAAATCGTTTACTCCAAATGTAATTGCCATTTTGGTCAAATTTCGCCAGATAGCCATCGCCATCATTGGGACTTACTCCGCTTAAACGTCCGTTGGCTGCGCTAGCCTCAAAAATCACTTCTTCTATATAAGAGCCCGTGAGATAGATATTATCTTGAGCATCAAGTTTTAGCCCATAAATATGAATGTCTCGCTTGCTACGAAGAGCCCGCCACCAGATTAATTCCCCTTTTCTACTGTAGCGAAGAAAGTAGGGCTCACCCCCGCCTTCTGCACTAGTAGCAAGAAAACGCTCAGTGCTATCAGGATCAAAATCAATGAGACCTTCAAACTGCCCCACGGCGAGTAAATCGCCATTAGAGAAAAAGCTTAGATGCGTACTTGCATCATCATCGCCCTCGCCATCTCCTAAATTAAAACCTTGTAAAAAGTCGAAATTTTGAGCAGAAATTGTGCAACTTAAGAGAAGCAGAAGGAGTAGGCGCATGGTAAATTTTAATCTTATTTCTCTAGGCTTCTTTGGCGAACAACTTCATATAAAACGGCACCGGCTGCAACCGATACATTTAAAGAACCCACTTGGCCTAGCATTGGCAGTTTAACTACTAAGTCGGAGGCTTTTAACCTTTCGGGCGCCACCCCTTTATCTTCCGATCCCATAATAATAGCCAGCGGACCGCTGAGGTCTGAATCAAAACTATTAGTTTGTGTTTTTTCGCTGCAAGATACCACCCTGATACCGCTCATTTGCAACCAAGTAACAGTTTCATTAAGGTTAGATTCTTTGCAAAGAGGCAGGTGGTTTAATGCTCCAGCCGAGGCTTTCATGGCATCTAGATTTACCGAAGCCGAATTTTTAGTGGTGGCAACTATAGCGTGTGCTCCTACTGCATCTGCCGTACGAGCGATCGCTCCAAAATTGCGCACATCACTTACGCGGTCGAGAATAACAATTAAAGGATCTTCTCCTTTTTCGAAAGTCGCTTGGACAACTTCTTTCAAATCTACGGAAGTAACGGCACTAATGTGTGCCACCACGCCTTGGTGATTTTTGCGCGTAAACTTGTCGAGGCGAGACTTAGGTACCACCGCGTAAGGGAGTTTAGTACTTTTTAAAACCTCCCAAAGTTCTTTAAAAAGTTGGCCTTGTAAGTTTTTCTGAAGGTAAATTTTATCGATTTCTGTCCCGGCTTCAATAGCTTCTAGCAGGGGCCTAATACCACATAGGATTTCGGCTTCGTTGTTGGAGTTGGTCTTGTGCATCTTGTTCTCTGCGAATATCTTTCGAATTGTAAATATGACCTTTACGCCACGACTCAATTGCTTGGCCCCAACCGTATCGGTACTGTGAAGAGCGTTCTAATTCGAAGTCATTATCCGAAAATGGATTATCTAAATTTATAAAGTTGAAATAATACGAAAGGGTAGAACTTTCATTGCCATACACCCAAGCTTCACCTGCTGTTGAGCGGTAAACTTTGGTAGGAGGGCCATAAATGATAAATATAATTCCTCTATCCGTTTTCCATCCTTCTTGGTAGGAACTAAAGAGGCGATTTGCTTCTTCTACCCGACGGTAAAAAGCAGCAATTAGAGATTTAGCGCGTTCTTCAGTGCCTGCTCTTTTTTTCCAAAATTCTTCAATCCAAATCCGCAAAGAAGCTGGATCCGCTTTAGCTGCTAATAAGCCTTCGAACTCCCGCTGTGTAGTAAGGTAACGCAGTGGTTCGGCCAGATCGCTTAATTCGCCCACTAGCGGGAAATGACTGTAAAAGGAATAAACGGTGAAGCCTGCCCATTGCGAAGTGTCTAAACGAAAATGGTAAAAGCCTTCGCTAGGAAGAGTAATTAAACTGTCTGCCGCTACCTGGAAAGTGGTATCAGGCTTTAATTCAAAGCTTTCGCTGTTTTGACTAGAGTAAGGGGGCAGAGCCAAGGGGAATTCCCGATTGTAGTGGCTAACGTAAAAGAATTTTGGATTTAAAAGACTGTGTTTTAGTCTGAAGGGAACCTCTGCAGGGATATGATTGGTGAAGATAATTTTGTCTTCAGGGTCTTGTAAAACAAAGTAACTTGATCCATTTATACTTTCTTTCTCAATGCTTAGGAAATTGCTGAAAGAGGTGCCGCGACCGAGGTCAACAAGTTTCACAAAAAGAATTTTGTTATTTTCTTCCTCCTCTAATTCTGGTGTTTTAATGTCAAAGTAACCACTGAGTATTTTTGCGGGGATACTCGGGGCAATATCAGTGAAATTTAAACTATCCTGATCGAGAATTATAGAGCTTTCAATACTTTTTAATACCTGAAAATCTAGTTTAAATTGTGCTTTGTACTCATCACCATCTTTTCCGCGGGTGTATAAAAGTTCAGAGCTTTTAATACGGTAAAAAACTCGGCTCATCGTATCGCTAATGTGCTCAATGCGGTAATGCGGACGCAAGGCCATATTCTGCGGATTGTAGAGATAGGCTAAATTATTACTCTGCAAACCTTGTGGGCCACGGCAGCTGCTTAATACAAGCACAGATAAAAAGAGTAAAAATAAACTTCTAGGCATTGCGGCAAATTTAAGAGAAATTATAGCGAATTATTTTCTTAAAAAGTATTTATGTAAGAGAGATGCACTTTGGTATTTCTAAAGTCGAAATTATCACGATTAGTTTTCCCCACTGCTAAAAATAACGAGAAAATGCCTGCCTTGGTTTGAAAGTTTATCCCCGTCCCCAGGCCAAAGTGCCAATTAGCATTTCGCTTTATATCCTCTTTTTTTTCGGTATAAGCGAGATCACTAAAAACGCTGAGATAATCTTTTTGACCTAACATGAATCTTAGTTCATTTTGGAGAATACCATAGCCACTACTAAAAAGACTTAATTCATTAAAGCCTCTTAGGGTTTTTATTCCCCCTATCCGAAAGAGCTCATTATCAAAAATTTTGTCCGAAATAAGCGACTCAGAAAGCAAGCCAGAAAAATAAACCCAATTTCCGGTAAAGTTCCAGTAATTCTCTGCTCTCATTTCCCAGCCATATTGGCTAACCGTATTTCCAGCAGTTTGCCTTCGCGCACTTAGAGCCAGTGCCAGGATGCGGTAACCCGAGGTGGCAACAATTCTGTTATTTAAGGTGCTGAGGTCCCAGCCTAATTTAAAGCGGATGCTACTAAAGTCATTTAAATTGGCAAAAGTGCTGGTTCTTCTTTCGCTCAAGGCAGATGAGCTAGAAAATTCAACTCCTCCAATAAAATAAGTATTGGAAGCCAACCAATACGAAGCTTGTCCTTTAAATTCACGATTTACAAAGCTAGAATCTTGTCGGAAAATGGCTACATCGGTACTAACTCCAATGGGGCTATTAAATAAAAATGGGTAGCCAAAGCTAAAGTTGAATTCTTCCACCGATTCATCTGGTCGGCGCCAGCGCACTCCAAGTTCCTCCCCGCGATTAAAAGTATTCTGTAAGGCCAGTTGAAAGTCGCCGTTGAGAGTACTGCGCCCTTCCGCATCGGTATTGAGGCCTATTATGCCAGAAATTTGATTGTTTTTGGCCTTTTCTAAATAAAGGTAGAGAATGCTATTCTTTCTATAAAATGCAACGGCTGGGGCGCGTTTGGCATTTATATAGGGTAAGGAAAGAATGTTCTTTTCCATTTGCTCCATACTTTTATCAGAGTAGGGCATGCCTTTACGATAGCCAATTTCGTACTTTAAAATACCAGGTGCTACTTTATTGTAACCTAAAATTACCAGCGAATCTAGGCGAATACGCGGACCGGGATTGATACTTGCTTTAGCTAATAAAGTGTTTTCATGTACCACATAATCAGTGAACTGTAAATAGGCAAAAGGGAAGCCTAAATCATCGTATTGCCGCAGAATCAATTCTAACTGTCCCTCTAAAGCGAGAGCGCTAAGTGGCAATTTTGAGCCTAGTGCTTGGCTTTGGTTTTCAAAAACATCATTAATGTTTAATTCAATTTCGCCGAGTTTTAGCGCTTTTTGACTCTTTAAAATTAAGATACTGTCCTGCACTTCACAAGAAGCTAGCCAGTAGCCTTTCTTCTGCAATATCTGCAGCGCTTCGGCACAAGTGGGTTTTTTCTCTCCTAGTTCTTCATCCAGTAGGCTAGTCAGGTAATCGTATTCGCTTCTGCTTTCGCAGATGAGTTTATAGCTTGGCTTTTGCGCAAGCAAGCTAAAAGTACTGAGTATAAGAAAGAGGAGGTAACGCATTTATAAGGACCAGTTTATAGGTTGCAGTTGCCAAGCTGATAACTGTTTATTACATCGGGAAAAAGGCTTAGATCCAAAAAAACCACGATAAGCCGAAAGGGGAGAAGGGTGAGGGCTCGTGATGATAGCGTGCTTGGATGTATCAATTAAGTTGGCTTTTTTTTGGGCAAAGGCACCCCACAGAATGAAGATAATATGTTTTTGTTCTTTAGCAAGTTTTTGAATTATCCGGTCGGTAAAATTCTCCCAGCCAGCATTTTGATGACTTGCCGCTTTATGCGCTTCTACCGTAAGGATACTATTTAAAAGTAATACGCCTTGTTCGGCCCATTTGCTTAAATCGCCAAAAATGGGCGGATCAATGTTTAAGTCACTTTTCAATTCCTTAAAAATATTGCGCAAAGAAGGTGGGAATTTTTCTCCAGGAGGAACGGAAAATGATAAGCCATGTGCTTGATTAAGGCCGTGATAAGGATCTTGTCCGAGGATGAGAACTTTTGTTTCCTGAGGCGAGAAAAACTCTAAAGACTTGAAAATAAGGTCTTCTTCAGGGTAAATATGCGTAAGCTTTCTTTGGCTACTGAGAAAGGTATCTAAGTTTTGTAAATACTCTTGAGAGCTTTCCGATGCTAGGAAGGTTTGCCACTGAGGGGGAATAAGACTAAAAATTTTGTTCATAGAATACCACAATAAGATTTACGCGGTTTATATATAAGTCTAGCTGTTTGAGGCAAAATAGCTAACTTTGCTTGCAATGCATAAAGCAGTAATTAATTATCGAAGATAAGATGAAAAAAGTATTGACAATTTTAGCGCTATTTTTAGGTATTTTGGTGCTTCAATCCTGTGGTGGCGCAGAAAAATGTCCGGCTTATACCACAATTGACCAGCCTACTGAAGTGCTTAAGGCCTAAATGGATTTACGAGAATTGACGAAAACTTCACAATTAGATGAAGTTGATGCGAACTCTTTGGATAAGAAAGGTGTTTTAATATTTAAGCATAGTACTCGCTGTATTATTAGTAAAATGGTTTGGCGCAATCTGAGCTCGGAATGGGGCAAAGATTTAGAGCACATACCGGTTTATTATTTAGATCTGATCAGTTACCGCGGGCTGTCGCAAGAAGTGGCAGAGCGATATAATGTGCATCATGAGTCGCCTCAAGCGCTGCTTATTAAAGGTGGGAAGTGTGTATACCATGATTCACATCACGGTATAAATCAAAAAGAAATTAAGAATTTGGTAGATGCGTAAAATTGTTTTTTTGGGATTAGCATTATTTTTTAGTCAGGGCCTTTGGGGGCAATTGACTACTGATGCTGATTTTAAAAGACAAGTTTACGATCGAGCCTATATAGGAGGAATAAATCTTAACACGCGCGGTTTTGCCTTAGAAGGCAGGTATTTAAAGTACATTGATGGCTATAGTGCGCGTGGTTTTGAAATAAATCTTGCTAAAATCAGGCATCCAAAAGAAATTATTTCGTCAGAAGATATATTCAACAACTATCGCGGCTTTGTGAAAGGACGAATTAATTCATTTTACACCTTGAGAACAGGATATATTTACGAACAGATATTATTCGATAAAACGGATCGTGGATCAATTTCTATTTCGTGGATTGCTAGTGGTGGAGCGTCTTTTGGTTTGTTAAAACCCATTTACCTAAGTGTAAATGAATTTAATGATGGCGGTGACTTACGAGTAGAAACCATCCGATACACTGGAGAAACCAACCGTGCCAACATTAATGGCGAGGCCTCTTATTTGACGGGTATTTTGGAAACAAGCATTAAGCCTGGTGTTTATGTGAAGGGTGGTGTGAGCTTTGATTATCAGCTATTTGATGATGATATAAGCACCATTGAAACAGGACTTATTTACGATTACTACTTTACGGAAGTGCCGATATTTTTTGAGGCCCAAGAAGATATAAATTGGTCAGGCTTTTTTCAATTATACCTGACCGTGAATTTTGGATACAAGCTTAATTAGAATATGAGTGAAGTGTTGGAGTTGAAAGAGACTCAGGAGAAGAATAAAACTAATTCTAGAGGTAAACCACGTTGGTTGCGGGTAAAGTTACCTACTGGAGAGAAGTTTAAGAATGTTCGAAAGCTAGTAGATAATTACGGCTTACATACCATTTGCGAAAGTGGCAATTGTCCCAATATGGGCGAATGTTGGGGAGCTGGAACAGCCACCTTTATGATTTTAGGAAATGTTTGTACTCGTAGTTGTGGTTTTTGTGCCGTAGCTACTGGTCGCCCGGAATCAGTTGATTGGGATGAACCAGAGAGAGTGGCCCGTTCGGTTAAATTAATGAAGGTGAAGCATGCGGTACTCACTTCTGTAGATCGTGATGATTTGCGTGATGGTGGTTCTATTATTTGGAAAGAGACGGTACAAGCGGTAAGAAGAATGAGCCCAGGTACTACGATGGAAACCTTAATTCCAGATTTTAAAGGAGAGTGGCGCAATATTGATCGTATCGTTGAGGTGGCTCCAGATATCGTTTCTCACAATATAGAAACGGTGCGTAGATTAACCCGTAAGGTTCGCATTCAGGCCCAATACGATCGTAGTATGGAGGTGCTGAGATATTTGAAAGAGCAGGGTTTACCGCGCACCAAATCAGGTATTATGCTTGGCCTTGGAGAAAAAGAAGAAGAAGTTATTGACAGCCTTAGAGACTTGCGAGACGCCAAGGTTGACATTGTAACATTAGGTCAATATTTACAACCTACTACTAAGCATTTACCTGTAAAAGAGTTTGTTAGCCCAGAAGCTTTTGCCAAGTTCAAAGAAATTGGATTAGAGATGGGATTTAGATATGTAGAAAGCGGACCCTTAGTTCGTTCTTCTTATCACGCGGAAAGGCACATGTTTTAGCCTTTTATAAGAGTTTAGAAATTATATTTGTCGCACAGCATTTTAAAAAAAGGAAAAAGAATGAAAAGAAAGTTACTTTTCTCCCTCGGTGGAATAATGATGTTAGGAGCTTTGGCTTGGATGGGAGTTCCCTCGAATACTCAAGAATATTATAGCGCAAGAACAGGCGATTCGCAGGCAAATGATGCCAAAGGATCTGCTGAGCACTTGCATCGCTTAAGAATGAACCCTGCTACTGGTAAGGTTGATCAGGCTGATGTAATCGCTGCTCGTGAAGCTACACAGCAGCTAGCGCTGAATAAGAATAATGTCGCAATTGGTTTAAACTGGGACGAAGTAGGTCCTACCGATATGGGCGGCCGTTCTCGTGCAATATTATTTGATAATGCCGATAGCTCGCGCATGTGGGCAGCCTCTGTTTCTGGTGGTATTTTCCGCAGTCCAAATGGTGGGCGCAGCTGGATTCCCGTAAATGACCAATTGAAAAACTTAGCTATCAACAGCATGACAATGGCTGCGAATGGCGATATTTACGCGGGTACTGGTGAGGACATGTATTATTTTGCCTCCGGTGCTGGATCGGGTGGTATCTTAGGTGAAGGTGTTTTTAAATCTACCGATGGCGGTCAAACTTTCACACAGATTCCAAGTACAGATCCTGCTGCAAACCCTGGCCAAGGTTGGGGTTCTGTAGGTAAAATGGCGGCAGATCCTAATGATGCTAATCGTATTTATGCAGCCACTGTTGATGGTTTAAAAGTTAGTGATGATGCGGGTGCTACTTGGACAGAAGCCATTCCTGCTGGTGGCGAAGCTTTAGATTTAGAAATAGCCCCTAGTGGCGCTGTGTGGGTAAAGGAAGGTCAGTTTATTTATTATTCTGCTTCTGGTGATGTAGGTTCTTTTACCGAGAAGACAGTTTCTTTAGCAGCTGGCTTGGACCCCAACACTAACATCCCAAGAAATACTAGTCGTATGCGCATCGCTGTTGCGCCAAGTAATGAAAACTATGTATATGTGCTTACCACATCTGGTGGAAGCATGGAGCGTTTATATCAATCTGCCGATGGAGGTACTACCTGGACAACTGTAGGAACGTCTTCGGCCTTGTTAAACCCAATCAGTCAAGTTCCTTTTGCTGTAGCTATTGGAGTAGATCCTAAAAATGAAAAGAGGGTGATGATTGGTGGATTAACCCTTTGGGAATGGAGTGAAGGTAATGGCTGGTTCCAAGTAGCTTCTCAATCTTCAGGTTCTACTAATTTTTATGTACATGTAGATATTCATGATATTGTATGGCGTAATGACCAGCCGAATACCATTTGGGTAATTAATGATGGTGGTTTATTTAAGTCGGTAAACGACGGCTTTAGCTGGACAGAAGAGAATAAAGGATATGCAACTATCCAGTATTATTTTATTGACGTAGGTTTTGAAGGAGATGTATTAGGTGGTACCCAAGATAATGGTACGATACTAGTCGATCCTAATGCTCCGCTTCCAAAATCTGGAACAAGAACAATCGGTATCACTCAACCTAATGGATCTACCATTGATGGTGATGGCGCTGATGTAGAAATCTCACACTTAGATCAGGAAATTAGATTTAAAGCAAGACAATACGGTCAGATGGGTCGTTCTATCGACAAAGGTGGTGAATACTCCTATTTTTACGGTCCACGTATGGCATCAAGGTACAACCAATTTTCTGCTGCTTTTGCAGATTTTACTGGGCCTTTCGAGTTATGGGAAGAGTTGAACGATCGTAACAGTATCGATTCTATTGCTTTTAGTGCAGATACACTAAGATCAAGTATTGGTTTCGGAAATGGTGGGGTTACCTATAGTGGTACCTTTATTAAACCGCAAAGCTCCACTAAATTTAAGGCAGAGTCTTTTAGAATCTTTACTTCTAACTTAGAGGTAGTTTCTGATGCAAGTGGTGTTTTATCTGGTGATGGAACGGGTAACTTTGATCCTATTACTGGTCAATTTAATGTAACCTTTAGCACTGGGACTAATTTAGAAATTAGAGCTTCTGTGGCTGTGCGTTACGATGCAGGTGCCTTAATAAACTTTGAGAGTTTAACAGGCGAAATTCCTTTAGTAGATACTTTACAAAATGCTTTAGAGCCAGGAGAGACGGTTAAATTCCAAGATCCTGTACAATCTATGTTTGCGGTTGGTTTAACTGCCTTCAATAATCCAGGAGAGCCCGGTAATTTAGGTGGTGGTATTTGGATGGCCCGTGATGTTCTAAGCAATCGCACTGCGATTCCAGAATGGTGGCATATTGGAAATATGGCCGAAGGTCAAAGACCAACAGAAATGACTTTCAGCCCTGATGGTGATGTATTATATGTTGGTACCAGCTCGGGTCGCGTATACCGCTATTCGAATCTTATCAATGCGAGAACCGAAGAAACTGCTGATGTTGATATCAATTTCTTAGTAAATCCTCCTGCTCCAAGTACTGCAGTGGTAGAAGAGAAATTAATTTTTAGCCAATCAGGTAGAGCTGTTACAGGAATTGCTATTGACTACAATGATCCAGATCGCTTGCTAGTTACCTTAGGTAATTATGGTGGTAATCTAAACCATGTTTACTACACTGAACAGGCAAGAAGTACCAATTTAACTACCAATAATTTTGTTGTTAAAGATGGTGATTTACCTTCTCTACCTGTTTATGATGCGGTATTTAATTACAATGATCCAAGTATGGGACAAGTAATTATCGGTACAGACTTAGGGGTATTCTCAACCTTAGATATTACCGCTAGCTCCGTTAATTGGGCACCAGATAATAATGGCTTTGCTAATGTGCCAGTATTTGACCTTCTACAAACGCGTACCGTTCGTTATGATCTTGTAAATAACGAAGACTTTGAAGGTGCTATTTATGCAGCCTCTCACGGTAGAGGAGTTTTTAAAACTGGAACTACTGCCGATTACGTTAGTTTGAAAGAGCAAAACTTAGTAGATGCTTCTACTAAAGCTAGCACAGATTTAGAGCTTTATCCTAACCCTGCACAAAATCAGGTGCGCGTGGGATTAGATTTAACGAATCGCAGTGACGTGAAAATTACAGTACGTGATTTAAGCGGACGCTTAGTGAAAACATTATCGGCTAAATCAATAGCGGCTGGCACTGAGAACTTGAGTTTAGATGTGAGTACCTTGAAAACAGGCACATACATCGTTACCTTAATGGTAAACAACGAAAGTCGCACAGCTAAGCTGATTGTAACTAAATAATAGTAGAATAAGAAAAATTAAAGCCTTCTCCTTTTAGGGGAAGGCTTTTTTATTGGGATAATAATGAGAGTAGCAATAAATGGTTTTGGTAGAATAGGCCGTAGCTTTTTACGTGTGGTAGAAAATTACCCTGAAATTGAAGTGGTAGCTATAAATGACTTAGCAGATTTGAAGAATCAAGCACATCTACTAAAGTATGATACTACCCATCGCTTATTTCCGAATGAGATTAAGGTTGAAGGAGATGAACTAATTGTAGGCAAGAAACGAATAGCTTACAGTTCCTTTAAGGACTTAAACGACGCTCCTTGGGAGGATTTAGACCTAGATATTATTATTGAATCCACAGGACTTTTTAAAGAACAGAGACTGCTGAAGGCACATCTCAAAAAGGCAAAAAAGGTAATTATTAGCGCTCCACCACTTGACGACACACGCACCGTTGTTTTAGGCATCAATGAAGAGGAAATATTAGCGAGTGATCGAATCATCTCTAATGCTTCTTGTACCACAAATAGTGCTGCTCCCTTGGTGCAGGTGGTTTCTACATTATGTGGAATAGAACATGCCTATATCACTACCGTTCATAGCTATACCACCGATCAAGGTTTGCAAGACGGACCGCATAGAGATTTTAGAAGAGGCCGTGCCGCTGCAGAGTCTATCGTGCCAACCACCACAGGAGCCGCCAAAGCTATTACGCGCATTTTCCCGCACTTAGAGGGTAGAATAGGGGGCGCAGGAATAAGAGTGCCGGTTCCTGATGGGAGCTTAACGGACATCACTTTTACGGTAAAAAAAACAGCCTCCGTAGAGGCTGTTAATCATGCTTTTAAAGATGCATCTGAAACTTATCTAAAGCCTTATTTAGGCTATACCAACGATCCGATAGTTTCTCGCGATGTAATTGGTAGCCCTTTTTCTTGTTTGTATGATGAAGGACTTTCTTCTGTATTAGGTCCTATGCTTAAGGTGGTAGCTTGGTATGATAATGAAATGGGCTACTCTAATCGCCTAAAAGACCTTATAATTTATTTAGCTCGCCAAAAGTTCATCTAATTGAGCGGGGAGCTCACTTAGGTTTATATTTTTGGCCACAATGTTACCACTGCGGTCCACTAGAACGGTAAAAGGAATAGCCTGAATACCATAAGTTCTACCTGCTGCACTGTTCCAACCTTGCAGGTCACTTACGTGGTTTGGCCACACTAAACCGTCTTGCTGAATCGCTTTTAACCATTCTCCACGCGGGTTTTGCTGTTGCTGTAATCCATCAAAAGATACACTCATTACGGTAAAACCTTGGTCTTTGTAATCCTGGTAAATTTTCACAAGCATAGGATTAGCGGCTCTACAAGGACGGCACCAAGCGGCCCAGAAGTCAACCAGAACAACAGAGCCTTTAAGATCAGAAAGACTTCTTAATTGGCCTGTACTGTCTGGTAAAGATATTTCTGGAGCAGGACTGCCCACTGCAATCTGATCTTGTTTGGCTTGCATTTCTTTCTGAGCAGCAACCTGTTCTTTGATACTTTCTAATTGTTTATTAAAGTTTTCGGCGTGCGGATTGTTAGGGTATGCAATGCTTAGCGCAGAATCCACTTTTACATAATAGTCAAGGTGATCTTCGGCACTAACTAATTGCATTTGTCCTAAGCTTTGTGGCCAAATAAATAAATTAGCCATATTCGCTGGCTCTTCATCAATTAAAGACAAAAGCTCCTCACCGGTAGCATCAACTTTATCTTCAAAGGTTTTTTGCATCGAAGCGCGTAAGGCCATAAAGTTGGCGCTGTCGCGTGATTGATTCAATTTTTCACCTAGACTATCAATAAATTTCCCTGCGTCGTAAACAATGTCGTTAATCCGCTTAATACGAATACTTTCTTTATTGCCATTAATATCATAATTACGATCCACGCCTTCAATTAATGGATCTATGGAAATATTGATATTTTCTGAACCATTGGTGAAAAAAGGAATTCGCATCCCACCCGCATCTAACATTAAAAAGTCGGCGGTATCAATTTGGATATCGTAAGTAAAAACTCCATTATCCGACTTTAAAGTATCTAGGTTTTTTACCGAGGAAGGAGATAATTTGGAAATCACAATTTCATTAATGCCTTCGGCACTAATTTTAATGCTAGTTATACCGGGTCCGCCGCTTTGCTTGTTACAAGCAACGAATGCTAAGGCGATTAAGCTTAAACTTAAAAGTTTTCTCATGTTTCTATTTTTCTAGAGATTGAATTACAATTTTACTAGCCATTTTAGGGTCGGCTTTACCCCCTGAAAGTTTCATTACTTCACCCATAAAAAGGCCAGTAAGGCCTTTTTTACCAGCTTTGTATTCTGCTACTTTTTCAGGATACTTTGCTAGGGCGGCATCTACCCAGCCCTGCAGTTCATCTGTATTGCTTTCCTGTAAAAGGTTTAAATCTTTTGCTAAGGCTTCTGCTGATGCGTCTGGTTGGGCAAGTAGGGCCTTAAATAATTCACCATTTGCGGCAGAATTACTGATGGTACCTTTATCCACCAGGTTTATTAAATTGGCAATAGTTGCCGCAGATAAAGGGAAGCTAGAAATATGCATGGCCTTCTCATTTAAGTAAGACTTTACACTACCCATCATCCAGTTTGCTGCAGCTTTATAGTTCTTGGTATGTTCTATAATTTCCTCATAAAATAGCGCAATCTCTTTACTTTCGGTCAGTAAAGAAGCATCGTATTCGCTGAGGTTTAGCTTGAGGTATTTATTAAAAAGTTCTTTGGGAAGCGGTGGCAAGTTGTCTTGTACCGCTTTAATATAATCCGCTTTTACCAGAATGGGTTGCAGGTCTGGCTCATTAAAATAGCGGTAATCGTGCGCATCTTCCTTGTCGCGTAATAACTGAGTTTTACCTTTTGCAGCATCGAAGGTAAAAGTTTGTTGAATTACTTTATCGCCTCCTTCAATTACCGCAATTTGACGGTTAATTTCATAATCAATAGATTTTTGCACGCTACGGAAGGAGTTTAGGTTTTTTACCTCCACTTTAGTTCCAAACTTAGCTCTACCGACAGGTCTAACCGAAATATTAATGTCGCAGCGCATGCTACCTTCCTCCATATTACCATCGCTTATTTCCAAGTAACGGACTAATTTTCGCATTTCTGTAAGGTAGCTGTAGGCTTCTTCACCGTTGCGGAATTCTGGCTCACTCACTATCTCTAATAAGGGAACACCAGCTCGGTTTAAGTCAATGAGCGTATTAAAAGGATCGATATCGTGCGAGCTCTTGCCCGAATCTTCTTCCATATGAATACGGGTTAGATTAAGCTTTTTAGGCTTTCCGGCCGCATCTTTAATTTCTATGAAACCACCATTACAAATAGGCGTAAGATCTTGCGTAATCTGGTAACCTTTCGGAAGATCCGCGTAGAAGTAATTTTTCCTTGCAAATTCATTCAACTCACGAATTTCTGAATTACAGGCAATCCCAAGTTTTACGGCAGATTCTAAAACCTTTTCGTTAAACATGGGCAAAGTGCCCGGATGCCCCATACTTACAGGACTGATTTGTGAATTAGGACTAGCACCGTACTCCGTCGCATCGGTGGCATAAGCCTTACTTAAAGTATTAAGCTGAACGTGAATTTCGATACCAATTACCGGTTCGTATTTCGCGCGTATTTCCGCAGGTAGATCGTTTTTTGCCATCCCTGCAAAGATGCAAAATGTATAGCTTTTCTCTTTATTTTCTGTAAGAAATAATAGTGGTCAATTGGTCCAGAAAGCTTTCTTTTTCCTCATTTAAAAAGTAGTGCTCCACCTCTAAAACGTAAATGTTGGTCAACTCATCTTGGCTTAGACCTAAAGAGGCCACTTTCACATAATCCTTTTCACTGCAAACTAAGGCGGCTTTTTCTTTTTTGGCTTGCGCAAGAAGGGTTTTTAAGTCTTGATTACGAAAGGAATAATGATCTTTATAGTGATGAGCATCTACCAAGCTGAGCTTGCTTTTTAAATGTTCGACCATTATTTCTGGATAGGCAATACCACTGAAAAGTATAACTCGCTTAAGCTTAAGCTCTTCATCACGACAATTCTTTAAGGGACCATAAGTCAAGGCACTAAAATAAACTTTCGCCTTGGAGTAGCGAGCGATGCCTTTTTTGATTTCAGTTTTTCTGGCCTCCGCTAAATCTGCTGGGCATTTGGTAACAACTATTATAGCTGCTCTCCTGGCACCACAGCGCGCTTCTCGCAGATTTCCAGCAGGTAAAATTAAGTCTTCGGTAAAAAGTTTATGATAGGCGCTTAACATGATGTAGGCATCAGCCTGTACGGAGCGATGCTGATAAGCATCGTCTAAAATGGCTAAATCGGGATTAATCGCTAAAGCAGCTTCTAAGGCCAGTTTGCGTTTTTCCGCCACAATTACTCTTACGCTGGGAAATTTCTGAGCAATTTGCAGGGCCTCATCCCCAAAGTTGTTCGCATCTCCTTTTGGGTTTACCCATAATAGACCCTTGGTTTTTCGGCCATAACCGCGGCTTACCACTGCAGCCGATTGGTATTTCAAGTTTTTAAGAAGAAACTCCGTCATTGGAGTTTTGCCCGTTCCTCCGGTACTTAAATTACCAATGGCGATGGTTTTAAAGGAAGGGTAATAGATTGAAAGCCACTGCTTATTAAATAAGAGATTTCGCACTGTGGTAATCGCGCCATAAATCAAGCTAAAAGGCCATAGGAGTTTACGCATCTAAGCTCGACTTTATAAATTGGATTACCTCTCCACTTGAGGACGAATCAAACCACTTGATATCTGGATCGCGCCTAAACCAAGTTAACTGCCTTTTGGCATAGCGACGGCTATTTTTTTTAATTTCAGCCACGGCAGCATCTAAGCTTAAGTCTTGGTCAAGATAGCGGAAAAGCTCACTGTAGCCTACCGTTTGTAAAGCATTTTCATTACGAAACGCTTCTACCGAGCGCACTTCATTCACTAAGCCAGCCTCCAGCATTAAGTCTACCCTTTTATTTATGCGTTCATAGAGCTCACTGCGTTCCATATTTAGACCGAGTTTAATTGCCTTAAAGGGGCGGAGTTTTTTTGGGGCACTTTGCAAATCGGCCATTCTTTTCCCACTAAAGTGCAACAATTCAAGAGCGCGTATTAATCTTTGCGGATTTTTCTGGTCTACTTTCTTCCAGTATTCTGGATCTAAACGAGCCAATTCATCTTGAAGAAAAGGCAAACCTTTAAGGGCATATTCGGCTTTAAGACTGTCCCGAATTTCGACGGGGATAGGGGGTAAATCGTCCATCCCTTCCAGTAAAGCTTTTAAGTATAAACCGGTACCGCCCACGGCAATAACTAGTGGATGATGTTTAAACAAATCCTCTAATTGCGCTAGAGCTTCTCTTTCATAGCTTCCAGCATTTAGCGGCTCCTTAATCGATCGGTCATGAATAAAGTGGTGCTTTACTGCTGCGAGTTCTTCTGGACTGGGTACAGCCGTACCAATGGAGAGTTCTTGGTAAAACTGTCTGGAATCAAAGGAAATTATTTCAGTCCCAAAATACTGAGCCAGCTCAATGGCTAAAGAGGTTTTACCAACAGCTGTTGGGCCACAAACGCAAATTAATGTTTTAGCCGATTTTTTCTCCACAGTCATGACAATATTGAGCCTTAAACTTAAGATCTGAAGCATCACAAACTGGGCAAACCCGCGTGCTATTGGGGGAGCTTTCTTCTTTAGATTGTCGGTTTAATTCAGAGGTGACAATGCCAGTTGGCACGGCAATAATTCCGTAGCCCATTATCATTATTATAGATGCGATTAATTGACCTAAAGGAGTTTCTGGGGAAATATCTCCATAGCCCACGGTAGTAAGGGTAACAATACACCAGTAAACTGAGATAGGAATACTTTTAAAACCGTGTTCGGGTCCTTCCACAATGTACATTATGGTACCCATAATAAAGGTCATGCATACCACAGCGATAATAAAGACCGCGATTTTATGACGACTCGCCCTTAAGGCGCTGCTTAAGACGTTGGCTTCGCCGATAAAACGAACCATTTTTAATACTCTAAAAACTCTTAAAAGGCGTAAAGATCTTATGACAATAAAATACTGAGCTCCTCCTAAAACGATGGCTAAATAACTGGGTAGGATGCTTATTAAATCTATTATGCCATAGAAGCTTCGTGCGTAATTCCAAGGTCTACTCACTATAATAAGTCGAACAATGTATTCTACTGAAAACAAGATGGTAAAAAACCACTCAAACCCGATTAAGATGTTTCGATACTTTTGATTAATGCTAGGAACTGTCTCTAACATAATAACCAATAAGCTACCAATAATGGCTATCAGCAGAAGGATATCGAAGCGTTTACCCGCCTTAGTATCCGATTCAAAAATGATTGTATACCAACGCCCACGCCAACCTTCGAGTATTTTGTTTTCTTGTTCTTTCACAAATCGCGTTTTTTCAAAAGGGCAAAACTACCTAGAAGTAAAGCAAGAGAATAAAGAAAAGTGAGCCCTAAAAATCTTAGGGAAACCCTATCAACACTTTCGATATTTAAAAAGCTATTAATCTTAAACAAGCGGGTAAAGGGCTCGGGTATTAGATTACGTGATGGGCGAGTAGGTAAGAAATCACTAAGAGGCTCACCCACATAAAAGCCAATGACGGGTTCAATAATAAAGTAATACAAGAGTAATAAAATAATGGCAAGAGCACTTTTCTTAAACAATAAGCCTAAGAAAAAGGCGAGACAGAGGATAAAGAAAACCTCTGCGAAAAAAGCTAAGATAAAGGAGCTTTGCTGCCAAAAATCAATTTCGGCCAAGTCATTATGAGAGATGATTAAAGCCCCGGTAGTAAGGCCTACGGTGAGCGTACAAATAATGGCAAAGAGCAGTAGGCTAAAGGTTTTAGAAAGAAAATACTCTCTTATCGAGAGGCCATCAATAATGTTTTGGCGCATAGTTCGATACTCAAATTCACTGGTCATAAAAAAGAGCATCAGAAAAGCAGGAATAAATTTAAAGAAGCCAGCGAGGTAGGAAGTATTTTGCCAAACATAGGGCAAACTATAAAAGCCTGCATCTGCTAGATTTTTGGGTATTGCTAGCATGCTCGGGTCATTAGGATCAGCTTCGGCACCCGTCCCGAAAATCTGGAAACTACCAAAGCTAACTAGTAGGGCAGCAAGAAGAAGCACAAAAAGGGTCATCCCAATCCAGAAAAAACGATGGTAGCGTAGCTTATGCCACTCTATATTAATTAGCTTGATCACGGGTCAATATTTTTAGGAAACGTTCTTCTAAACTGGCTTTCTTCTCTTCCATATAACTGAGATATATCCCATTTTCAGCGAGGCTTTTATTAAGCTGGCTAGGATTCATATCCTCACTAAAACTAAGATGTAGATGTCCATCGATATCTCTCATTTTTTTAAAGCTAGGCATTTGTTTTACGAAGCTTGCAAGTGCCTGCATATCTGCGGCAGCCACGGCTATAACTGCCTCACGTGCCGATAATTCATCGGCTAAACCGCTGTAAAGTAGGCTTCCATTTTGCAAAACAGCAACATGGCTACATACTCTTTCTACTTCAGCTAAAATGTGGCTAGCAATAATCACAGTGGTACCTTCTGCTGCGATGCGGGTAATTAAATCGCGCACTTCTGCAATGCCAGTAGGGTCCAAGCCATTGGTGGGTTCGTCTAGTAAAAGCACCTCAGGATTTCCTAATAGACTGGCCGCGATAGCAAGCCTTTGTTTCATTCCTAGCGAGTAGGTTTTAAACTTATGATGTGCTCTTTCGTGCAGGTTTACCGTTTTTAAAACAGCATCGATATTAGGCTTTTTCAAATCCTTAATTTTTGCCACCAAGCTTAAGTTTTGATGGGCCGTCATGTAAGGATAAAAGTTGGGAGTTTCTAAAAGGGCACCAATGCGTTTTTTTGCAGATTCAACATCTACACCTCCAAACCAAGAATAAGTGCCACTATCGGAGGAAAGAATACCTAGAATAATGCCAAGAGTGGTTGTTTTTCCGCTACCATTGGGGCCTAAGATGCCGAAGGTAGTGCCTTTAGGTATCTCTAATTTGTATGGTTTTAAGGCCTGTACTTTTCCATAGCGTTTACTGATACCATCAATTTCTAGTACGATTTGCAAGGTTTTGATTTTTAATTTCAACGGAATTGCTAAAAATCAAAAATAAGAGAATTTAAAGGAGTGCCGTTATTTGCTATTTTTTTTGAGCCAGAATCTCAAAGCCTATTCGTCATAATCATCAAAACCGAAATCTTCCTCTTCGTCTTCCGGAAAGCTTTCTTCTCCCTCTTCGCTAGCACGCATGTTTTTAACGGGAGCTTCCGCTGGCCTTTCGCCGTGTTTTAAAGCTAATTTAATTTGATCTAAGTCTTCGGTCGACTCCTCAATTAATTCAATGTAGAAAGTCCACATATTTAGGAAGTCGTAGATATATAGCAGTTTATCACCTTTGTTTAAAAAAAACTCGGATACCGAATAATCGGTCATAGAAGCTTGCGCAGGATCGAAAGCCATAAGAGGAATTTCTACACCTTGATTCCAATTGGCATCGGTTTGATAAAAAGAAGCCATTTCTCCTTCATCTAATTGAAAGGAGCGCACAATGCCAAGGTGTAAATGCTCTAGATTGAATTTTGCAGGAACTAGTATATCGCGGTAAACATCCTCTTCTTCCCAATCGAGGATTATTCTCAGCCTTTTAGTCATTTTCTGTAATCGGTTTTAGCCCCATAGCGGTGGCTTTATTTAAAGCGAAGGCATAGGCCTGCGCATAATCGTTTTCAATTTCGCCTTCTAAAATAGCATCTTTAATAGCGTTCTTAAGCTCTCCAATTTGCGGTCCGGGCTTTAAGTTAAAGGTTTCCATAATTTCAGAGCCACTAATTGGAGGCTGGAAGTTTCGCAGGTGATCTTTCTCTTCAACTTCAATTAGCTTTTGTCGTACCTGACGATAATTTTCTAAATATTGTTCCTTTTTTCTCTTATTACGGGTAGTAATGTCTGCCTCGCACAAGAGCATTAAATCGTCTACGTCATCGCCAGCTTCAATTAATAATCGGCGTGCCGCACTGTCAGTAGCGGTATCATCTACCACACTTTGCGGACGGCTACTTAATTGTACTATTTTTTTTACGTAACGAAAAGGTTCGCCTAAAGGAAATTTCATGCGATTAAAAATTTTCGCAAGCATTTTGCCTCCCACAAATTCATGTGAATGGAAAGTCCAGCCGGTACCTGGTACAAACTTTTTTGTAACTGGTTTGCCGATATCATGAAATAGGGCCGCATACCTTAGCCAAAGGTTTTCGCTGGTGGCCGCTAAATTATCAACCACAATGGCAGTGTGGTAAAAATTATCCTTATGGCTTTGACCTTCAATTTCTTCTACTCCCGCTAGGGCGGTTACTTCCGGTAAGAAATGTTTTAACAAATGCGTTCGGTAAAGAAGAATCAACCCTTTACTAGGCTTCGGAGAGGCCATAATTTTATTCAGCTCAGTGCTTATTCGCTCTACGCTGATAATTTTTAATCTTTCATTTTGGCTTTTAATGGAAGCTAAGCAAGTTTCTTCAATTTGAAAATCAAGTTGGCTTGCGAAACGAATGGCACGCATCATCCTTAGTGGATCATCACTAAAAGTTTGATCCGGCGCCAGGGGAGTGCGAATTACTTTATCCTTAAGATCTTGAATACCATTAAAGGGATCAATTAATTCACCAAAACGTTTTTCATTTAAACAGATAGCCAAAGCGTTGATGGTAAAATCTCGGCGTTTTTGATCATCCTCGAGACTTCCATCCTCTACACTAGGTTTGCGGCTATTGCGGTTGTAAGATTCTTTTCTAGCGCCAACAAATTCAATTTCTAAATCGTCGCTTAAAACCTGCGCCGTTCCAAAATTTTTAAAGACATTCACTCGGCTTTTACCTAGTTTCTTTGCTACTGCTTGTGCTAGTTCAATGCCACTACCTACTGCCACAACATCTATGTCTTTGGCTTCTCCGCGCTCTAAAATAGCGTCGCGCACAAAGCCTCCTACCACATAGGTTTCTAAGTTTAGCTCATCTGCGCAAGCGCCAATAAGGCGGAATATTTTATGATTTACTGCTTCTAACAAGGTGATAGTTTAACTAGGAAAAACCTTTTCGGAATAAACCGCCAAGATTATAAATAAGATTAAACTTAGGTAGATGCCTATATGTGTGCGTTTTACCTTCGCTTTAATATCGTTAAGCTTTGCCTCACTCTCATCTAATAGCACTGGATAAAGCATGGGGAAAAGTAAAAAAGCTTCTAAGCGAAGGGCACGTTCTTGCGCATCTTGCAGATTGAAAAAGACAAAATCTTTTATTTTACCGACGGCTAATTTTTGCTTTGCTTGCAAGTACTGTAATTGCAGCCCCGATTTGCGTACAAAAAGAGCTAGCAGGCCTACACTGTTGAGGATTACTAAAACTATAAAAGTTAGCTGCATGGTATCATTTCAAAATTTGCTGCGAAATTAGGGCTTTCTGTGGCCATAAAGAAATCTAATGCAAGACTAGCTGATATTGTTCGTAGGTTCTCTTGCCCAAGTTTTCTAAGCTAAAAAGGGCCAGTTTTTCATAGGCTCCTTGCACTAATTTTTTAGCTAAAAGAGGATCGCTTAAAACTCTTTCGGCGGCTTGCGCTAACTGGTCTGCGTCTTTAACAGGACATAGGAGGCCAGTACTACTATTTATTACAATTTCTGGGATGCCGCCAGCAGCCGTGGCAACAGTGGGAATTCCAGCTGCAAAAGCATCTAAAATACTTGTGCCCAAACCTTCTGTTTTACTGGTGAAAAGAAATAAGTCAAAGTCGGCAATAAGCCTCGGGACATCTGGGCGAAAGCCTAAAAAATAAAAATTATTACTTAAGCCTTTCTCCTGCACCTTAGCCTCAAGCTCGCTCCTTAAAGCACCATCGCCGGCAATAACAAAAGAAATATTATCGTGTAGGGTGTTAAGAATTTCAGCACAATTAATAAAGGTGTGGTGGTCTTTGTGATCTACTAGGGCAGCCACATTTCCTATTATTTTATGATTAGCAGGAATGGCAAGTTCTTGACGTAAAATGCCCTTTTGCGTGGTTTTAAATTTAGCCTGATCAATAACGGAATAAACCACTTCTACCACCGAAGGGTTTTTAATCTTCGCTTTTACGATGTCGGCAATTGCGCTACTCACACAGAGTATTTTTTTTACGCTTTTGTGGTTGTATTTAAAGGCACTTAGCCACGATCCTGCAACAGGGAAATCTACTCTACGCGAGACTACTAAAGGAGTTTGTGCTTTAAAAAATGCGTTAGCATATACAGCAAAACCGTGGGCATGTGCATCGTGCGCATGCCATATCTGTGCCTTGTTTTTATGCGAAAATCTTTTTAATTGTGCGGCAAAACTTAGGTCCAGTGAACTACGTTTTTTTAATCCTTTTACGGGTATTTCATTCTTAATACACCACTGATGAAATGGAGCATCTTTAATACAAACTACAAATTGTTGTGCGCCTTTTTTAGCTAGTTCGGCAATGAGGTAAGCAATTTGTTGTTCTCCACCACGCCAGGAGCGGGCGGTACTAATGTGTAAAATACGTAAACCTTTACTTGTCATCTTGCAGCGCTTTCAATTTTGTATATTTCAAATAAGTAGCATAAGCACTCCAACGAGCAATCATCCAGCCCTCTTTGCCATCTAAAAAGCCGAGTTTAAAAATATAGGCGCGAATAAACTTAAGACTGGGGGAGAGAATTATCTTTAAGAGATTGGAACGCTTACCATTTTTATAAGCAGCAGCACTACTGATGTCGGTAAACTTCTTAATTTGTTTTAGATGTTCTTGAAAGGTGTAAATGCTATAGTGTAATAAATGACCTGGTAGCTGTTTCGTTTTCGTGCCTGCCTCTAAAATGTAGGTGTCATGCGGGTTTTGTCCGCCCCAAGCGCCTTTACGGCTATCCCATAAGCGAAGTTTTCGATCGGGGTACCAAAGCCCATGGCGAATCCACTTGCCGCAATAATTGGTTAAGCGGTTTAAATAATAGCCGTCGTATTCCCAGTTTTCTTTAAGGCTTAGTATCGCTTCACGCAGATGGTCATCCAAAGCCTCATCGGCGTCTAAAGACAATACATGCGCATAATTAGCCTGACTTATCGCATAGTTTTTTTGTTCTATATGTCCTGGGAAAGCATGCTCAATAAAAGTAGCTTCTTTGCTAAGTGCGATATCTTGCGTAGCATCGCTACTAAAGGAGTCAACGACAATAATTTCATCGGCCACCCCATGCAGAGAATCTAGGCAGCGCCCAATGTTTCGCTCTTCGTTATAGGTAATAATTACGGCTGAGATTTTAACCTTCATTACTCAATTGCTGATAGGTTTGCATCCATTGCTGAGCGATATTTTTATGCGAAAATTGCTGAGCAAAAGTAAAATTTAGACTAATGGCTTCTTGACGTTTTTCTTCGTTTTGCCAAAAGTGGCTTATCGCCGTGGCGAGGCTGCTAACATTAAGTTCATCCAGTAAAATGGCTCCTGGTCCTGCTACTTCTTTAAGTGCGCTATTATCCGCAGAAATTAGCGCTGTCTTACTTATCATGGCTTCCAAAAGGGGAATGCCAAAACCTTCAAAAATAGAGGGGTAAATAAAAATATGTGCGAGCTGATATAATGCTGCTAAATCGGCATTATCGTCTATTGCTATCGGTCTAATTAATGCTTGCTCATCTACCGTAAGGTTATTGTAATAAACAGACCAAGCACTTTTAGGGCGACCCACCACGATAAGGGGAATATTTAAAGAAATACAAGCTTGCGCCACTAAAATTGGATTTTTTCGCTCTTCTAGGGTGCCTACAAAAAGGCAGAACTTTTCGGGTAGCTGATGTTTTCTACGTACTTGGGCAAACCGTTCTGTTTGACTCTGCCAGTAAACGCGATCACAAGATTGAAAAATAACTTTTATACGGCTGGGATCTATGCCTAAATAATGACTTAAATCGGAGCGGGTTTGTTGGCTAATAGCAACAATTAGATCGGCGGACTGACAAGCGGAGCGTAATTTCTTCTCATAGATTTTACGATCTATGGCCTTGTATAAATGCGGAAATCGCATGAAAATTAAGTCATGCACACTGAGCACCGATTTAATACCACGTTCTTTTAAACCTTGAGGAATTTCGGCGCTGAGACCATGAAAAACTTGCACTCCATCTTTTTTAGCACGGGAACTAACTAAGCGTCTGCGCCAAATTTGGCCAATCAATTTACTTTTTAAATGCGGCCGTACTTCTTGGGCGCCAGCTCCCAGAGGAAAATTAATTTTACCTTTCCAAGGGTTGTATAAGTAGTATTGATTTTGGGGGTGGAATTCGCTTAAAGAGGAGAGTAGGTTTCTCCCAAAATTACCAAGGCCACTAGCATTGTGAAAAATGCGCTTTGCGTCAAAACCAATCTTCATTTTTAAGCGATTAGGCTAAATTTCCCCTTCACAAAAGTAGCTAGCGCTTTACCTTTTAGTGGTATTAAGCCAAAGGGATAATTGGCGGCTTTACTTTGCGGTTGGAAGTCTTGCCACGACCATTCTAGGCTTGGATTGAAAAAAGTGAGTTCTGCCGCTTCGCCAGCTTTTAAGTGCATATTTTCTTGATAACCCGTAAGTTCTCGGGGAGCTCGACTAATGTGATAAATAATTTGGCTAAGCTCCATGTCCTTCTCTAAAGCGGCATTGAGTGCGCCAAAGAAACCTTCTAAAGTGGCAGCACCGAAAGACGCAAGATCAAATTCGCAGCGCTTTTCTTCAATGGTTCTGGGCTCGTGATTGCTAGCAATTCCTTTTAGAGTCCCCTTTTTAAGCGCTTGGATCAAACTCTTTTGGTCACTCTTCTCCCGTAAGGGGGGGAAGACTTTTAAGCGACTATCGTAGGATTCTAAATCGTCAGCAGAAAAAAGTAAGTTCATTAAATTCACATCGCCCGAAATGGCTATTCCCTTTTTTTGTGCACTTTCTATCAATGCTACGCTTTTAGAGCTGCTTATTCCGTTGAAATGAAGCGGAGCCTCGCAGTATTCGGCCAAAGTGATGTCACGTTCTTGACTTATTGTTTCGGCTATTTCGGGTATACCTTTCAGTCCAAGCCAGGTACTTTTTGCACCTTCGTGCATTTGCCCTTCCGACATAAGTTCGGCATCATAGGATTGAACCTGAAGCGGTTTTTTTAAATCACGATTATAGAGCAGGGCCAATTTCATAAGTGCGCTATTTTTCACACTGCGTTTACCATTGCTAAAAGCTAAAGCTCCTGCTCGGTTCATATCGTAAATTTCGCTTAGCTCTTCTCCCTTAGTTTCGCGGCTAAAAGCACCGTAAGGAAGTAGGTTAACCGGACTCGAAATACTAGCTCCTTTAATGTACTGGATGCCAGCCTTATTGTCGGCCACGGGTTCTGTTTGCGGAGAAAGTCCGACCGAAGTAAATCCACCTTGCCAGGCTGCCATAGCGCCAGATTCTAAGTCTTCACGATCTTCCATGCCTGGGTCTGAGAAGTTGGCGCGCAAATCCATCCAACCCAAAGAAACATGCAAGTTTTCACTTGTAAAGGTCTCGATATTATCCCTACTTATGGTGGGAGCAATTTGCTCAATTTTACCATTTTGTAACAAGAGGTCTACCTGCTGCAGGTGAAATTCTGACTGCGGCTCGATGAGCCTCGCATTTTTAATGAGAATCTGCGCTAAATTCTTCATGGTCGGAACTTTTATTGATAAACATTTCGATTAGTAAAAAGAGCAAGGCAGCCAGAATAAACCAGTGGGCTAAACTTTGATCTTCCTGCTTGGTCTTAATTTCTAAGCTATAATTTTCAAAATCGTCTTCACCTATAAT
>CBFHVV010000025.1:0-40053 GCA_965658965.1 Croceimicrobium sp. | reverse complement strand
TGAAACGCGCAAGTTTTACGACTTGGAAAGCCTTTGGGGTGACGGAGAAATTACGCTAATAGAAGATAAATAGAGCAAAGGAGCAAGAACGAAAATGGAACAGAAAGAAGATAAAAATAAAGAGCAACTGCGCAAGCTAAAGGAGCAGTTCTCAAGAAGCTCTGGCGATAAGCAGAATGGCGGAGGACCTAATGACCCCAAAAAGAAGTTTAACTTTTACTGGATCTACTTAGCCATTTTTCTAATCTTTATTGCTATACAGATTATCGGCAGCTTTGGGAATAGCATTGCCAAAACAGACTTCAACACTTTCACCGAAATGATTTTGGATGATGATGTGCGCGAGGTTAAAATCATTAATGGCAATCAAGTGCAGGTTTTCATAAAAGAGGAGGCCTTAGAAAATGGCGATCGCTATAAAGAAATCCGCGAAGATGGCATGGGCGTTAATTCCCGTAATCCACAGTACACTTTCCAAATGCCCTATGAAGCATATAAAAATAATCTTGATGATTTCTATGATCGTCACGAGGAGCTAGATGGGAAACGCATAATTGCTAGTCACGAAGAGCGTAAAGATATTTGGGGTGATGTTATTGCTTGGACCTTCCCTTTAATTTTAATGATTGGTATTTGGATTTTCATCATGCGTCGTATGAGTGGCGGTGGTGGCGGTCCTGGAGCGCAAATATTCAATATTGGCAAATCCAAGGCCCAACTCTTTGATCAAAATACCAATGTGAAGGTAACATTTAAGAACGTTGCTGGATTGGAAGGTGCCAAAGAAGAAGTAGAGGAAATTGTTTCTTTCTTAAAAGAACCCGAACGCTACACTTCACTAGGTGGCAAAATTCCTAAAGGCGCTTTACTTGTTGGTCCTCCTGGAACGGGAAAAACCCTTCTTGCGAAAGCAGTAGCAGGCGAAGCTAAAGTACCTTTCTTTTCGCTCTCCGGTTCAGACTTCGTAGAAATGTTTGTGGGCGTTGGTGCCTCACGTGTACGTGATCTCTTTAAGCAAGCCAAAGAAAAGTCACCCTCTATTATTTTTATAGATGAGATTGACGCCATTGGCCGAGCACGTGGTAAAAATGCCATGTCTGGCGGAAACGACGAAAGAGAAAACACTCTAAACCAATTACTTACCGAAATGGATGGTTTCAGTACCAACCAACATGTAATTGTAATTGCCGCCACAAACCGTGCTGATATCCTTGACAAGGCCTTGATGCGTGCCGGACGATTTGACCGTCAGATATACGTAGATCTCCCAGATTTAACGGAGCGTAAAGAAATATTTAAGGTGCACCTTAGTCCCCTTAAAGTAGATGAGTCTCTTGATAGCGAGTTTCTTGCTCGTCAAACACCAGGCTTCAGTGGAGCAGACATCGCAAATGTTTGTAATGAGGCTGCCTTAATTGCAGCTCGCAAAGCGAAAAAAGCCATTGGCCAACAAGATTTTCTAGATGCAGTAGACCGAATAATTGGTGGCTTAGAGAAGAAAAATAAGATTATCTCTTCCGACGAGAAAAATAAAATTGCGCATCACGAAGCAGGTCATGCTACTATTAGTTGGCTGTTAGAACACGCTTCACCTTTAGTAAAGGTTACCATTATACCAAGAGGAAGGTCACTAGGTGCTGCATGGTATTTACCCGAAGAAAGACAGCTTACCAATACAGATCAAATCTTAGATGAGATGTGTGCCGCTTTAGGCGGAAGGGCTGCCGAAGAGATTATCTTCAATAAAATATCAACTGGAGCTTTAAGTGATTTAGAGAAGGTAACTAAACAAGCAAGAGCTATGGTTACCATTTATGGGCTGAATGAAAAGCTCGGAAATATAACTTATTACGACAGCCAAAACGGTAACGATATGGGCTTCACCAAGCCATATAGTGAAGAAACAGCTAGAGTTATTGACGAAGAGATTAGCAAGATTATTGAAGCTCAATACATTAGAGCTAAAGAAATATTAACAGAGAACAAGGAAAAACTTGTTGAACTAGCTGAGCTCTTACTGGAAAAAGAAGTTATTTTTAAAGAAAATCTGGAGAAGATTTTTGGAAAGCGCCCTTGGAAGTCACGCGACGAACTTATGGAGGCAGAAAGCTTCACCAAAAAGCCCAAGGAAGTGAACGAAAATGAAGCGGAGTCGGTAGAAGACATTGCCACGAAAGAAGAACCCGAAGAAAGCACTTCTGAAAGTTAAATCTTCTCCTGCCTTTAATTAAGCCATGGCAGAGTTTAAAGAAAAAAAAGGCCTGTTCGGTCGTTTCATAGATATCATCAGCGGTAAGCCTGCTGAAGTTGAGGCTAAAAAAGAAACTGAACCCCAAAGCCCCCCACTCATCGTTGATGAGGAGGAGGGCTTTGACTTGGGTTTTGTAAAACGCTTTACGCACTCTGGTGGTAAGTTCCTATATTGCGATGATGAAAACGAAGCCTACACATACATACGCCTCATTATGGAGGAGTCTGGTTTAGGAAAAGTATACTGCAAAAACGAGAATCTTAGTTCTATTTTGAGGCGTGCTGATGTAGAAATCAGCGAGAATTTCAGTGATTCTGATGCCTTCTGCTCAGAGTGCGAATACCTGGTCGCTTTTAATGGCGGTATAATGTTATCTGCGAATCAACTTCGAGGCCGAACTCTAGAGGAGCTGCCTGAAACCTTTATCACCATTGCTCGTACTAGTCAAATTACCGACAAGCTGCGCAGTGCTCTAGCTGGAATCAGAGTGAAGTACCAGAATAATTTACCCTCTCAAATTACTACCATTAAGGGCCCTATTAAATTCGACGATATCGACGAAAATGACGCCGGAAAAATATGCAATAAGGAAATCTACCTTTTGTTATTAGAAGACCAGTTGTAGAATGCGGAATTTATTAATACGAGCAGCGAGTGGCAGCGTATATGTAGCCTTAATATTGTTTTCTACCTTTTATTTAAGCTGGGGAGGCGTTCTATTAGCAACCCTATTAGGCTCCTTCGCTCTGATTGAATGGCAGCTCTTTAAACCATCAGCAGTTAGTGCGCGCTCATCATCTTTCGCCATTGCTATTTTGGTTCTTGTATTGTACTTGTTCGGTAATTTTCCTGGTGAAATCATCTCAGAAACACGCCTGTTCTTAGCGCTACTTTTGGGCCTAGCCCTAATGTTGATTAATTTATGTTTATTAGCCTTCAATCAAGAAGATGAAGGTTTAAGTCAGCTATTTCACCATTTAGTCGGTTTAATTTATATCATTCCGCCTTTATTAAGTTTAGCCCTATTATCTAAGGAGCCTTGGCTCCTCGCAGGCATTTTTATTATGATCTGGGCTTTCGACAGCTTTGCCTATTTGGTCGGCCGTTTCCTGGGAAAGCATAAATTAATGCCCAAAATTTCCCCTAAAAAAACATGGGAAGGCTTTGTTGGCGGTCTGCTTTTCGCTCTACTCAGTGCTTATTTGATGGATAGCTTTGCGGGAGTAGAAAAAATAAACACATGGCAATGGCTTTTACTCAGCCTCATTGTGGTTATCAGTAGTACTTTTGGCGATTTATTTGAATCGGCCTTAAAACGCGCTCACAATTTAAAAGACAGTGGTAACTTTATGCCGGGTCATGGTGGAATTTTAGATCGAATCGATAGCTTGCTATTCGCTATGCCGCTCGCTTATTTATTTATTGAACTGACACAACATTTATAATATGATCCGCTTACACAAGGAAGGGAAACGCATCTTGATGCAGTTTTTAATCGGTTTAGCAGCCATTAACTTCGCTAGCCTTTATTTCTTTACGAATGAAATAGTGCAGAATATTATTCTGATCATTAGCCTCGTCATTTACCTTTTAGTTTTACAGTTTTTCCGTAACCCCAAACGCTATACTCAGGTGGAAGAAGGTAAGGTTATCGCTCCTGCAGATGGGAAGATAGTAGCAATTGAGGAAATTGAAGAAACGGAGTACTTTAAACGTAAAATGCTACAAATCAGCATCTTCATGTCACCTTTAAATGTACACGTAAACCGTTATCCCATCTCGGGAAAAGTGAAATACTCACAGTATCACCCCGGGGCTTTTCTTGTGGCTTGGCACCCAAAAAGCAGTACCTTAAACGAAAGAACGGCGGTGGTTATTGAAAACAGCAAAGGGGTTGAAGTAATGTACAAGCAAATTGCGGGCGCTCTTGCCCGACGCATTATTAAATATGCCAATAAAGGCGAGGTGGTTTTACAGGGAACTGACAGCGGTTTTATTAGATTTGGCTCTAGAGTCGACGTAGTTTTACCCCTTGATGCGAACATCTTGGTGAAAATTGGTGATAAAGCTCGCGGTGGTGAGCAAGTTTTAGCGGAATTAAAATAACACAAGATGAGTGCAGCAGATTTACAAGAAGAGTTTGATAAATATGTTGAAATTGGCAACAATCTTCCGCCGCAAGGCGCAGATGATATGTTAATTGCCTACAGTTATTTTAAACAGGCAACTGTGGGAGACTTGGACGAACCCCGCCCTACCGAATCTAGTAATGTGGTGCAAGCCTTTAAGCACGACTCTTGGAAAAGACTACAGGGAATGCCTAAAGAAGAGGCTATGCGACGTTATATTGATACAATAAAGGAATTGAAGGCTAAACACGATAAAACTGAGAGCGACTCTTAAGCCCCACACTCCTTAGCCCAAGCTAAAGCTATACCCAACTGCTGCTCCATACTTAGTTCACTATTATCTAGCAAACGAGCATCTGCAGTTTGCACCAAAGGCGAATCTTCGCGATGCGTATCTAAGTAATCTCTTTCCGCTAAGTTTTTAGCGACTGACTCCAAAGTAATCTCCTTCCCATTTTCCTTTTGCTCTAATTCTTTAAAGCGTCTTTGTGCTCTAATATCAGGACTAGCCGTCATGAAAATCTTTAGCTCGGCTTGCGGCAAAACCACAGAAGCGATGTCACGTCCATCCATTACTACTCCTCCAACATTTGCCATTTTTCGCTGCTCGTCTACTAGAAAACGACGAACCTCCGATATTTCAGCCACCTTACTTACCCAGTTAGCAACTTGATTTTTACGGATAAAAGGCTCCACATTTTCTCCATTTACAAAAAGATCTGATCTTTCGGTATCTGGATTATAACGAAAATCTAAATTCACATCCTTAAGCATACTAATAAGCGCATCTATGGCAATAGAAGAATTAATGATACCACGCTCTTGGGCAGTATAGGTTAAGCCCCTATACATCGCACCAGTATCTATATAACGATAGCTTAGCTTATTTGCCAGAGCCTTGGCCATGGTACTTTTACCCGTGGAGGAATATCCATCGATTGCAATACTTATACTTTTTGGCACTATAATTTTGTTTTTGGCTTATCCTTAGACTTCCAAGAAGTGAAATTGGTACGAATGGAGATTTGATTCGCGCTGCCCGCAATATGATACATATTGCGACTGTAATGAAAGTAGAATTTATAGATTTTAAGTCCTCCACCTACCGAAAAACCTGCTACTGTTCTTCGGGTGGCCAGATTAAGTTCTGCTCGTTTTCTAAAGTTATATCCAAACTGAATATTAAAAGACTCACTAGGGGCAAACTCTAAGCCTATCACAACATGACGCAATAAATTATTCCATATACTAGGAAAGTTCTCTTCCACTTCCCCGGTAAATTGGTTTAAGGTAAAGCGATTCGGATCACGATATCGGAGATCAAAAGTTTCTAATTGCTCCAATGTAATTTGCCACCGCAGGGGCATGTGCTCGAAACGATTTGAGATTCCCAATTGCAATTCGAAAGGTAGGGGCTCCCTTTCATTTGAGTAAGGATTGGCTTGAAAGCCTGCATTGCGCATTACCAAAGCCATGGCAATTCTACGTGAAGGAATTTGATAAGTAATACCAGCATCCCAAGCTAGGCCCCATGAATTATAGGTGTCGTAAGCAGAATTTATAAACTTCATTGTAGCACCAAAACTCCATGATGTATCCAAATGATAGGAATAGCCTAAATTAAAGGCCATATCATTTGCCGAAAAGGTCCCTTGTCGCTGCCCAATGACATTGGCACGATCGAAGTCTCCGTAATCGAAATATTGCAGGTGTGCGAAAAAGGTTCCTACACTATCGAAATTTTGGGCATAAGCAGCATCCAGAAAACCGATATCACTGATATAATCGACCCCACTAAAAACGAACTGACCAGACATTTCCTCCCTCAGTAAGGAGGGATTGTAAAGAGCAAAATTGAGATCATCTGCCGTATTGGCGATGGCATTACTACCTTGCCCAGCCACACGCGCGGAAGCGATGCTACTTAAAAATTGATAGGTAGATCTCCCGCCAATTTGAGCTTTAATACCTTGACTAAAGCATGCAAAAACGCAAATAAATAATACTCTCCTCATGAATGGCCTAAGTTATAGCTATCAACGAATATTGCCTAGGAATATTTCGAGGGAAATTAAGATTCCAATAAATTAGGATTTGCTGGCAAAACCAATCGACTTACTCTCAACTTTTAGTTTCTTAGGATTTTCCACCAATTCATCACTCAAGGCATATTTTATTACCTCCATCATCTTATCTACATAATGGAAATTTAAGCCTTCTAAATAATCGGGACGAATTTCTAAAACGTCCTTTTCATTTTTCTTACACAGGATAATATGCTTAATATCTGCCCTTTTAGCGGCTAAAATTTTCTCTTTGATGCCTCCTACTGGTAAAACTTTCCCACGTAAGGTAATTTCGCCGGTCATGGCTAACTGACTCTTCACACGGCGCTGCGTGAACAGACTAGCTAAAGAAGTCAGGATACTAATACCCGCTGATGGCCCATCTTTAGGAATGGCTCCCTCTGGAAAGTGAATATGAACATCGTACTGGTCAAAAAGACGATAATCTACTGAAAAGTCCTCAGCATGCGCTTTTAAGTAAGCCATTGCAATAGTGGCTGATTCGCGCATCACATCCCCTAAATTACCAGTGATGGATAGTCTGCCTCTTCCTCTACTTAAAGAAGACTCAATGTAAAGAATATCGCCTCCCACTGGAGTCCAAGCCAGACCAGTTACTAAGCCCGCAACATTATCATCCTGGTAGCGATCTTTGCTAAAGCGCTCCGCTCCGAGAATAGTATTTATATCTTTTAGCTTGGGATTGTGAACATAGTCTTGCTCCATGGCAATACTTTTCGCCGCATATCTAACTGACTGCGCGATAACCTTATCTAAGCCACGCACTCCTGACTCTCGCGTATAATGCTCTGCGATAAACTCTAAGCTTTTCTTGCTCAGCTTAAAGTCATCTTTGCTTAAGCCGTGGTCTTTCAATTGCTTTGGCAGAAGATGCTTAGCGGCAATTTCCACTTTTTCTTCAACGGTATATCCGTTAATTTCTATCACTTCCATCCGATCGCGCAGCGCAGGATGAATAGCCGATATATTGTTGGCGGTTGCGATAAAAATAACCTTACTCAGGTCATATCCAATTTCTAAAAAGTTATCGTAAAAACTTGAGTTTTGCTCGGGGTCCAGAACTTCTAACATGGCTGAAGCGGGATCTCCGTGGCCACGACCAGTAGCAAGTTTATCAATTTCGTCGAGTACAAAAACCGGATTAGAAGCTTCTGCCTTTTTAAGGCTCTGCAAAATTCTACCCGGCATAGCGCCAATATAAGTTTTTCGATGTCCCCGAATTTCAGCTTCGTCGCCTAAACCACCTAAAGACATCCGCACATAGGGCCTACCAAGCGCTTCTGCCACCGAGCGACCCAAACTAGTTTTACCCACTCCAGGAGGTCCATGTAAGCAAAGAATAGGCGCTTTCATATCGCCCTTAAGCTTTAAAACCGCTAAATGCTCAATTAAGCGCTCTTTTACTTTATCTAAACCGTAGTGATCGCGATTTAAAATTCTTTCCGCCCGCTTCAGATTAAAGTTGTCTTTAGTCTGGTGATCCCAAGGCAAGTCTAACATCAACTCCAAGTAATTGCGTTGAATGCTAAATTCTGGCACCTGTGGATTTATGCGCTGCATTTTATTCAGCTCTTTTTCAAAAAGAGCTTGTACTTTTTTAGGCCATTTTTTAGACTTTCCTTTTTCACGCATTTCCTCAATTTCCCCTTCGGTGGAGGAGCCGCCAAGTTCTTCTTGGATTTGGCGTAACTGCTGTTGTAGAAAGTATTCGCGTTGCTGTTTATCAAAATCCAAGCGCACCTTGTCTTGAATCTCGTTTTTCATTTCCAACATTTGCGACTCCATATTAAGGAGTTTCAGCACCTCATTGGCACGATCCTGCAGCTTATCCTGTTCTAACAGATGCTGCTTTTTATCAACATCAGCATTCATATTATTACTCACAAAATTGAGTAAAAAGGTGTCGCTGTCTATGTTTTTAATGGTTAAAGAAGCTTCATTAGGAATTTCAGGAGACTTCTCGATAATCTCTAAAGCAATATCCTTAACCGAATCCATTTGAGCTTTAAACTGCTGGTCTCGTTTTTCAGGTTTCTCCTCATCATATTTGGAAACCTTAGCTACGATATGGGGCTCTTCCTTAACGATCTCGTTAATCACAAATCGGCGTAAGCCTTGGATTATAACGGCCGTATGACCATTGGGAAGTTTGAATAAACGCACCACTCTGGCTACCGTGCCAATGCGATAAATATCATCCGCACCCGGCTCTTCCATGCTGCCGTCCAATTGACTAACAACGCCTAGAAGGCCTTTATTTTTATTGACTTTATTTAAAAGGCTTATCGATTTATCTCTACCTGCGGTAATTGGAATTACCACACCAGGGAAAAGAACGGTGTTTCGCAATGGTAAAATAGGAAGCTCCTCCGGCAAATCTTCATTCTTTAGAGACTCTTCATCTTCCTTATTCATTAGAGGGATGTATTCGCCCTCATCTCTCATTACACCAAAATGTAAATTATCTATATCGCTGAAGTCTGTAAAACTCATATAATTGCTTTGTTAAGCCTCCAATAATTTAGAAGCTTGGTGGGTTGGCTGAAAAGTCAATTGATATGCCAATGGCAAAATCTAGCGATACTGGGCCGTTTTGTCAAAAATAGCCTGCAAAATGTCACGCTCTACCTCATCGAGAGTGACGTTGCGACGTGTCATTACCAAGTCCGCCGTTTTCATGGCTTTATCAAATTTATACTCCGTAAAGCCAGCAGAACCTCCCCAAGAGTAGGAAGGAATAAAATTACGGGGAAATCCACCGCCGTAGATATTGGCACTCACTCCCACTACAGTACCCGTATTAAACATCGTATTAATACCACACTTTGAGTGATCGCCCATAATTAAACCACAAAATTGTAAACCTGTTTTACGGAAGCCATTTTTGGCATAATTCCACAGCTTAACCTCCTCGTAGTTATTCTTAAGGTTCGAATTATTACTATCTGCGCCAATATTGCACCATTCTCCAATTACGGAGTTTCCTAAAAACCCATCATGCCCTTTATTAGAATAGCCGATAATTACACAATTATTTACCTCACCTCCCACTTTACAATGCGGGCCGATGGTGGTAGCGCCGTATATTTTTGTGGCTAACTTTAAAGTTGAATGTTCACCCAGAGCCAAAGCTCCGCGTATTACCGAACCCTCCATTACTTCCGAATCTGCACCTAAATATATCGCTCCTGAATTTGTATTGAACACGGCACATTCTGCCTTAGCACCTTCTTCAGCAAAAAATCGATCACCCAAAATGGTGTTTGTGTCGGAAATTGGTGCGCTTGTTCTACCAGCCGTAATTAAATCGAAGTCTAAGTCCAGCTCGCTCGCATTATAACTAAATAAACTATGCGGGCCCTCGAGGTAAACCATACTTCCTGCATATTCACTCGCTGCGATGTCTTGTTCTAAATCTTCTGGAAATTGGGAGGCGCGACATGCAATTAAAAGCTCATCCTTTAAAAGAGCCTCACCGGGTTCTAAGGCATTAATCTCTTGGCTTAAATCGGCGTTTGGGCAAACACTTCCGTTGATATATAAATTGTCCTTCTCTTCTTTCAAAGGAAACTTAGCGCTAAGGTAATCTGCAGTTATGTAACTAGCAGTTCCTTTTCCACCCAAATATTTAAACCATTTTTCTTCGATAGTTAAAATACCTAATCGCAGCTTAACACTAGGTCTGGTATAGGTTAGCGGCAGCAAATTATCACGATTCTCATCGTCGAAAAATACAATATTCATGGTCTAAATTTAAGCCTGCAAGATAAATGAAGGAACATAAAAAAACCCCTACTCTTGGAAAGAATAGGGGTTAAATATTTTAAGGCAAATCGCTTAAGACTTGTTACGACCTTTATAACGGTTGCGGAATTTATCAACACGACCAGCAGTATCAACCAATTTAACTTTACCAGTATAGAATGGGTGAGAAGCCGCAGATATTTCCATCTTAATTAATGGGTATTCAACACCTTCGATTTCAATTTTGTCGCGTGTTTCAGCGCATGAACGAGTGATGAAATAATCTTCAGTACCCATGTCTTTAAAAACACAAGGGCGGTAATTTGAAGGATGAATGTCTTTTTGCATAACTATTTAGGTTTCGATGGCTGGGATTTTGCCCAGTCCAAATATGGGCTGCGAATTTAAATCAAATATTAGGTTCACACAAGGCCTAATCCGAAATTTCGCAGCAAGTAAAATCCCAATGAAAGTTTCAGGCTGATAAATTTCTAAATTTCTGATAATCAAAGATATAAAACCCATCATACCTTGAGTAAGAAGAGGGAACTTAGCATGCTAACGCAGCAATGGACACCGCTTAGCTTAAACCTTCAGGGCCAGCGAAGCTTAACGAATAAACAGAACTGAGCTTCTAAACAATAAAAGTGCTCATTTTTAGCGAGAAGGCTGTACTTTTGACCTTTAAAAATCGTTAAGATTTTATGTTGAAAAAATTATTTATCCTTCTCGCCCTAGCGATAGTTGGTTTTAGTGCTTGCCGTAAAGAGGACCGCATTATAAGTTCTAGTTTTTCTTTGCGCTACTCTAGCGATACCGTCTTTCTCGATACGGTTTTTGCTGGCATCGGCTCAAGCACTTATGAATTAAAAGTCTTTAACGATAGTAAAGAGAGTGTTAGCATTCCTAATGTCCGTTTAAAAGATCCGAACTCGCCATTTCGTTTAAACATAAACGGCAGCGCAAGCTCCAGCCTTAATAATGTGGAAATCCTTCCGGAAGATAGTATCTACATTTTTATTGAAGTTACCGCGGCAATAAGTACCGTGGATGAAATTTTAGTTAGCGATAAAATAGTATTTGACTTAGCCGAAGGTGCGGAAGAAATTGAACTAGTTAGTCTGGCAAAAGAAGCTATTTTTCACTACCCCACTAACTTCATCGCGCTAGGCAACGCACCTAATCAAACCATAATCCCCTACTCTATTATCGATTGTAATACCGTGTGGGACAACACTGTACCGCATGTTGTATATGGCTACGCCGTTGTGGATAGTGGCTGCACTTTAGAAATTGCTCCGGGGGCAGATGTGCATTTCCACGAAAACAGTGGTCTGTGGGTTTTTAGTAGTGGTACTTTAAATATAGCTACTAACGCCCTACCAGGCCAAGGAGATTCCGTTACCTTTAGTGGCGATAGACTAGAACCCTTTTACGAAGAAGTACCCGGGCAATGGGGAGGACTCTTAGGCGGTTTATATATTGGCCAAGGGGGAAAAGCGAATATTAATAATCTGGTAATAAAAAATGCTATTAATGGCTTAAGAGTGGATAGCGCCATTTTTAGTGACCAATTGCGCATCACAAACTCTTATATTCTCAACTCCTCTCGTACTGGGCTTTACGCCGGATATGGCAATATCTCAGCAGAAAATTTAGTCATTGCTAATCAAGGACTTTATGGTTTTTACGCTTTTGGTGGGAACTATGATTTTAAGCACTGCACTTTTGTAAATTATTGGAGCCTTTCTACTCGCCAAGAGGCCACGGTTGTCTTAAGTAATTTTCTGGAGTTCCAAGATGCGAATGGCCAAATACAGAGGATTAATAGGAGTTTAGAAAGCGCCTATTTCGGCAATTGTATTATTGACGGCGTGAATGAACAAGAGTTACAATTTCTTGATGATGAGAGCACTGTGTTTAACTATCAGTTTAATCACGCTCAGCTAAAATTAAGCAATGACCTAGAAGAACGTGGGTTTGATATAAGCGATGCCAGTTTCGTTAATATCTTAGTCAATAATGCTGCCGATTATGTAAACCCTACTCAGAATAACTACCAATTAGATAGCTTAAGCCAAATGGTAGATCAAGGCAATACCACCGATGGCTTTATTGTACCTACCGATATTTTAGGTTTAAGCAGAAACTTTAATGGGCTGCCCGATATTGGCGCTTATGAAAGGCAGTATTAGAGAATAGCGTAAGAGTAACTTAGCATTACTCCCCAGTATCTATCATTGTCACTAATGTGATTAGGTGAAGATATTAATATACCATCCATAGTGTCGCCCCCAACTGAGCTGTATCTTAATTCGGCGGTGAGAATACTATTGTAGGAGGCGCGATATTTAGCTCCAAGACCAAAAAATGTATTCATCCCAATATAAGCGTCGGTTTCTATATCGATATTATCTGGCACTAGACCACTTATGGCTAATTCAGGATTCCAACCCGCAACCCCAACTCCACCTTTAAGGAAGATACTATACTTTTGCTCTAAGTGGTACTTCCCAAAACGAATAAGGTGTACCTCAGAAAAGATATTACCCGCTAACAAACTAGTATTCACGCTAAAGCCTCGATCAAAGTCATCATGATTTGCATCAGATGCGTTTAAACTTCCGTAAGATATCTCTCCTCCTAAACCAAACCAATCGTTGACATGAAATTTAGCAAAAAGCGAAATTTGGGCATCCATTTCAGCAAAGATCGCGTTCACACGACTAGAGTTCGCTATTTCGTTGGTCATATTTAAAGTACCAAGCCCCACGCCAAATTCGTAATATCTTAATCTTTTATTCTGTGCTTCCGCAGTTAATCCGAAAAGTAGGACTACCAAAAGCAGGGCAGAGCTGTAGTTTCTCATGATTGTTTGTCTCTTAAAAATACAAGGTTAGTCTCGTCACTACCCTCTTTATCTAGGTAGTATCCCGCTAAGTTAAACTCTTTTAGTTCATCTGTGCTATTAATTCTGTGTTGGATAATAAAATTAGCCATTATTCCACGTGCCTTTTTAGCGAAAAAGGAAATGATTTTATACTTGCCTTTTGAAAAATCTTTGAATTCGATATTTAAAACTGGGTTTGGCAGCTTTGCTGTTTGCAGGGCCTTAAAGTATTCTTGACTGGCTAGATTTACAATCACTTCTTCCTTAGCTATGTGGTCGCTAAAATATTTCGCGATACTTTGCTGCCAAAACTCATAAAGGTTCTTTTTACGAGCAATCCCCATACCCGTACCCATTTCTAAGCGATAGGGCAATATAGCTGTATTGGGTTGCAGCAAACCATATAAACCTGATAATATAAAGAGCTTATTTTCTGCGAAACTCATATCCTCCAGCGACCAATTCTCGGCTTCCAAGCCTTGATAGACATCGCCTTTAAAAGCCAAAACCGCCTGCCTTCCTTGCATAATCTTATCTGCAGACCAATCTTGGTTGCGTTGAAAATTTTGGAGGGCAAGATTCTCACTAATATTCTGCAGCGTCATTAGCTTTTTGGCACTAAAACCGCGTAGTTTATAATTTACCTTTTCTGCCTCCTCTAAAAAGATGGGATACTCCTTGGAACCAATTTGTTGTTCACTTGAAAAATCGAGAGTTTTCGCTGGACTTATTACACTTATCATAGTCCACAAATATAAAAAGGCGTGATGTATAAACATCACGCCTTTTCCAAAATTAGATTGCAAGTAATTGCTATTTCTCTACACGCAAGTTTTCTTGCGCTAGCGACCATTCTCTATGGTTCGCAATACTATTTGACTCGTAGTTTACCTCGAACAAAGTTTTACGATCGTCTGACCATACAAACCATGCACCTTCTTTCTTTCCTTCTACGTAAGTTGCTTCTACTCTAATATCTCCATTGGCACTGTACTCTGTCCACTGACCGTGTGACTTTCCATCCTTAAAAAAACCTACCTCTTTTACTTGATCTGAATTTTCAAAATATCGTGTTACCTTAATTTGATCACCAACTTTCTCATAAACTGAAGTAGACTGTGCTTGGGCACTAAATGCCATCAAAAATACTGCTGCAACTAAATTAATCATCGTTCTCATGTCTTCAAGCTTTAAATTCTACCCTACAAAGATATAAAAATATTTACATTCTGTTAACATTGAGGTAACATTAGGGAGCCTTAAAGTCAAAAAATACTGATTATCAGGAGTATAAATGTTAATTTAAAATTAAGAAAGGCCGCTTTAGAGCGGCCTTTTCCCAAAAATATATTACTATTTCGACTAATCCTTAGCCATAAACGGGTATTTGTAATCTGTGGCAGTTACAAATGTTTCCTTAATTAAGCGTGGGCTAATCCAGCGGTAGAGGTTTTGCTTTGACCCTGCTTTATCATTTGTACCAGAAGAACGCGCACCACCAAATGGCTGCTGCCCTACTACGGCTCCGGTAGGCTTATCGTTGATGTAAAAATTACCAGCTGCATTGCGCAGCGCATTTACACCCACCTCAAGGGCGTAACGATCATTACTAAACAAAGCTCCAGTTAAGGCATAGTCAGAGGTTTCGTCTACCAGTTTTAAGGTTTGCTCATATTCATCTTCTGGATAAACATAAATTGTAAGAACCGGACCAAATAATTCCTCTTCCATAGTCACATACTTAGGACTTTTGGCTAGAATTACAGTAGGCTCTACAAAATAGCCTTTCGACTTATCATAATTTCCACCAGCGATAATTTCAGCATCATCATCATTTTTAGCACCGTCAATATAAGAAGCGAGTTTATCGAAGGAACCTTCATGAATAACCGCAGTAAAGAAATTTTCAAAATCACGTGGTGATCCCGCTTTTATCTCTGCTAGGTCTGCTAAGAGTTCTTCCTTAACTGCTGGCCATAAATTACTAGGAATATAAGCCCTAGAGGCCGCCGAGCATTTTTGTCCTTGGAACTCAAAAGCACCACGTACTAAAGCAGTACTAACCTGCTTGCTATAAGATGATTTATGAACCATTACGAAATCTTTACCGCCTGTTTCTCCCACGATACGTGGATAGGTGCGATATTTAGTAATGTTCTTGCCAATTTCTGTCCAAATATTCTGGAAAACGGTTGTTGAACCAGTATAATGCAAGCCTGCAAAATCTTTATGGGCAAATACGATATCGGCAGTTTCCTGCGGATCTGTAAAAATCATATTTATCACACCAGGAGGCATACCTGCTTCTTCAAAAAGATCCATCACCACTTTAGCAGAATAGATTTGACTTAAAGAAGGTTTCCAAACCACAGTATTCCCCATCATAGCCATACTCGCCGGTAAATTCCCAGCAATGGCGGTAAAGTTAAAAGGTGTAATGGCAAAGGTAAAACCTTCTAATGGGCGATAATCTACCTTATTCCAGATTGCACTATGCGAGTGAGTATAAGGTTGCTCTTGATAAATTTCGGTAGCGTACTGAACGTTGAAACGAAGGAAGTCGACTAATTCACAAGCAGCGTCTATTTCTGCCTGAAAAATAGTTTTACTCTGCGCAATCATTGTTGAAGCATTTAGCTTTTGACGGTAAGGGCCTGCTGCCAAGTCGGCGGCTTTCATAAAAATAGCCAAGCGGTTTGACCATTCCATAGTTTCCCAGGCCTCTTTAGCGTCCAGAGCTGCCTTAATTGCTTGATGAACATGATCTTTAGTTCCGAGGTGAAAAGAACCAACATCATGACCGTGATCATGCGGTGGCATCACGCGCATCGTATTGCCCGTGCTTACTTTTTCGCCATTAATAACCATAGGAATGTCGATTGTTTCCGACCACATTCTATCGTATTCTGCCTGCACTTCAGCTCTTTCTTTGCTGCCCGGTTTATAATCATTAATGGGCTCATTAATGGTCGCGGGAACTTTATAAAAACCTTTTTCCATAATATGTTTTTGAGAGATTTTTTATTGTCGTCTCAAAGGTAATATAAAGGATAGAGGCATGAAACTAAAAGAGGGTGAGTTAGGCTACAAATTAGAGCTTTAGCTTTCTCCAATCAAATAAAGAGGCTACTCTTGGTCTCGCGGATCTATATCTACCTGCACAATTTCTGGGTGCTGCTTATCCGCGCTGCAGCGCAGACCACTAAGCTTGGAACCGGTCCAGGCTCCCGTGTCGATATACCAAGCATTTTCTTTCGGTCTGTAAATTGGTTTATTGCCCTTAACTACATTGTGGCCAATAACCTGAAATTTAGGCAGAAGTTTTAAGGTCTTTCTGTTTACCAAAACATTATCTGCAGTGCTAATATTAAATGGGTCTGCCGCTTCAATGGCTACACCTGCATGGCTTACCAATAAATTTTCGTCTTCCCAACTAAGGGGCAAGAGCCTTATTAAAGCAGCTATTTCACTTTCTTTATAACCTAGTTCTACAAACTCTTGTAATACCTTTAGGTAAGAGGCGCTTTTAGTTTTTTTATGATAAGAATCTAAAAACCATTGCTCATGATTTCCGCGCAGTAGAAAAACCCGACTTGGGAATTCACGTCTTTTTTTCAGTAAATAGTGAAAAGCTTTCGCCGAAAAAGGCCCCTTATTAATGTAATCGCCCACTAGAATCAGCTTATCATCGGCTGAGTTCCAGTAAGTCTTAACTAAAGATTTTAAGGAATAGTAACAGCCATGAACATCGCCCACTACTAAAACCGCCATAGGCCTGTGCTAGGAATTTATCATCACGGGCATAACCAGCATAAGGATATCTTCGCCGTCTTCTAAACTATCAGCAGGTAAAATAATACCCGCACGATTAGGAGCAGACATTTCAAGATTTATTTGATCAGACTCTAAATTGGAGAGCATCTCCGTTAAAAAGCGAGAATTAAAACCTATTGCCATATCCTCGCCACTATACTCACAATTTAGGCGTTCGTCGGCTTTGTTAGAAAAATCTACATCTTCGGCCGATAACTCTAATTGCATGCCTGCAATCTTCAGCCTCACTTGATGTGTCGTTTTATTCGAGAAAATTGCTACCCTTTTAGCTGCGCCTAAAAACTTAGTTCGCTCAATTTTAAGCACATTGGGGTTCTCCTTTGGAATAACAGCCTCATAATTAGGATACTTACCATCAATTAAGCGGCAAGTGAGAACGATATTATCAAATTCAAAACTTGCATTGGTATCATTGTAAACTACCTTTACTTCATCGCCTAAACTGCTTAAGGTTGACTTAAGAATAGTTAAAGGTTTGCGCGGCATAATAAATTCTGCGGTATGGTCTGTAGTACAATCTAGGCGACGGTAGCGCACCAATTTATGGGCATCTGTGGCAACGAAAGTTAAACCTTCGTTGGTAAATTGAAAAAACACACCCGACATCACCGGACGTAATTCATCGTTACCCGCAGCAAATAATGTTTTGTTTATCGCTGTCGCTAGAATCTCCCCTTTAATAGCCGTACTGCTTACCTCTTCCATTTCTGGTAACTGAGGAAACTCTTCGCCCGAAACATAGGCTAAACTATAGCGACCGTCGTTGGAGCTTATTTCAATAGTACTACTAGCTTCATCGCTAGTAAATGTTACTGGCTGTGCTGGTAAGGCCTTTAAACCATCTAACAGTAAACGGGCCGGAATAGCCACTACCCCATCTTCATCGCCTTGCACTTCCATGCTAGCACTTATGGTTGACTCTAAGTCAGAGGCCATAATCTGTAAGCTAGATCCACTAAGGCTAAATAAGAAGTTATCTAAGATTGCGAGAGTATTATTGTTGTTTAATACGCCCCCAACAATTTGCAGTTGCTTTAGTAAGTCTCCGCTTGAAACGATGAATTTCATAGGTATAACAATTAGATGCTAAAATTTTGGCAAATATAGGTATAAACATTAGTGCCTATTCTTGCCTTTCAACAAATTTAAGATTCAGAATTAGTAAAATAGGATAAAGGCTTAATTACCTTGCGTAAGCCATAATATTGCAGAAGAACCATGCGGTCATTATTAATAAAACCGTGCAGTCTATCTACGTCATAAAAAGTACTAGGATCTTCAGGATCGATGGTTTGCCTTTGGGCTTTAATCTTGTAAGCCGTAAAACCTCGACGCTTACCATCAGTATCCTTCACCATAATACTAAATGCGGGTGTGCTGGATAGCAGTGAATCGCGGCGAGCAAAAATGGGATCGGAAGGAATAATCTCACCTTCATAAGAAAGGTTTTTAAAGGCTCCCAAAAACATACGCGCCTTAGCCATGGAAATATTTGGTATTAGCTCACCATCACTCGCTCTAAGCATGTAAATACTATCGGGTGAAAACACTCTTAGAGTATAGCTAGCCGCAAGAGAGTCGGGGAAAATAACTTCCACTTCTTTAATGTTGCGTGGATTCATACGCACTAAATCTCTTCGCTTCCACAGATAACTCTCTGTAAAAAAACGACTCGACAGGAAACCATTAAATCCCGGAATATGAACCGCGTAGGGAGCATCGGCACCTTCAATCATCATCCAAGTTCCCATTTCATCATGGGTAGGTAAACCAACAATAAAAGTTTTAGTTAATTCTCCACTTTGATACACCTCTACTCGCTTTCCAAAAACATCTAAATTCCTAATAATTTCAGGCTTCAAACGCTTAGTAGCAAAGTTGCGCATCTCCATCCGGTACATGGTTTCTAAAATAATCTCCATTGCATCGATACGAGCAGGGTATTCTCCATTTACCAACCAGTCACCGCCCTGGCGACTAAGAACCGTTTTAGAAGGGCTCTTATCACTCAGCACAATTTTAGTAACCGAAGCTGTATCCTTAATGGAGAAGGAATAATTCTGCGGTCCCTCCAAGGTACTACTACCCGTATTTTCACTCACCAACCAGCCCGCTAAAGCTAGTAATACAATAAAGGTAACTAGGTATACAATATTCTTTTTCATTCTAACTCTTTAGGTATTTCTTTCTGCGCCACCAAGTATTTACTAGGGCCATTAAAACTATAAGCACTGCGGGAATCAAGGTATTAATCAACTGCCAGAATAATCTCTCCTCTTTTACCCTTTCTAGGTCTAGGAGCCTAATTTTCAATTCACGAGAGCGTATCGCAATCAAGCCTTGATCGTCTAGCATATAATCGAGAGAGTTTACCAAGAAATTTTTATTACCATACTGCGTATTAGTATACTGATCATAGCCTAAAGGAAGCGGTGCGCCCTTAGGAATATTGGGGTTTACTACATTAAATTGATTGCGAATAATATCTCCATCGGCCACTACCAAAATCTGATTCTCACTACTTTCATCCTTGGTTTTTAAAAGTCCAGCTTCCGCCTTAGGACGCAAACGATTTTTAAAAGCTGATGTAAACTTGCCCTCCAAAAGTATGGCGAGCGGCACGTTCGACTCGCGGAATTGACCACGGGGTGGCGGATTATAAAGCTTAGCTAAGGAAACAATATGTGGCGTAGCTAAACGAGCAGAATAAGGCGAACTCTTCAATAGAACCGTCTTTTTAATACCCTCGGCAATAACAGTATCGATAGAGCTGGCAAATCGCAGCCAAATGGCATTTAAGTCTTTCGCAATAGGATGGCTCACCTGAGGCATTACCATGGGAAAATAAACCCAGGGACGTATTTTTTTCTGATCGCTTACACCACCTGCAACCAAGTCGGTCACTAAATCAGTGTTTAGCCTTACCCCATATTTAAAGAGCAGATCATTTAACTGCAAGCGATCAAAAAGAGGAAGACTCATAAACTGTGAAGCTGCGCTAAGGCTATCCATTGAAGCTACAGCAGCATCCAGCAACCAAATGGTTTTACCGCCATTCATGATAAACTGATCCAGCAAATATTTATCTAAATCGGTAAAAGCTTTTTGCGGCTTGGAAACAATTAGGGCATCAAAACGATTCAGGCGCACTTGCTGTTCCGCCAAGCTTATGCTTTCGCCAGATGAGTCAGACTTAAATTCTCGAATATTAAATAAATCTACCCGATAATTAGAACTTATATCTTTCGCAAAGTCGGCAATTTCGCGCGGCCCTAACTCGCCGTGGCCCTGCAAGAAACCTACTAATGGCTTATCGTCAGAAACCAAAGCCCGAATAGAGTTAGCGAGGGTAAACTCTAAATTTTCTATGCTATTATTAATCTGTTTCTCTGGTGCTGCTCCCAATTGATCTAAAAGCAGTAGGGCCGAAGCCTCCTTTTCACCATAATTTAAAACCGCTCCCGGAAAAATGGTTTTTACTGAATTACCATCATTATTCTTAATACTTAGCTGATAGGGCTTTAAGCCCTTAAACTGTAATTGCTGATATAACTTTTCTGTTTCTTCCTCCGTTTCATTGGCACTCGGATCAATAAAGGTATACTGAATATTAGGGTTATAGGCCCTAAACTCATCGAGCATTTGCTTTGCCTCCGTTTCTAAGCGTTGAAAACCAGCAGGAAAATCACCTTCAAGGTAAACTTTAACCAGCATCACATCCTGAACCGACTCCAGCAAGTTTATTGTAGCATCGGAAAGGGTGTAGCGCTTTTCGGAGGTTAAATCGATTCGAAAAAACTTTAATCCCCCAATAATATTTACCAAAATTACGATGGCGATGAAAAGTGCAAAACGGCTTAAATCTCTACTCTTCTTATTCATTACCACTTTCTACTTTGAATTACCAATCGTGTTGCCGCAATAAAAATGGCTATCAGCCCAATGAAATAAAAGAGATCACGACTATCAATCACTCCTCGGCTCATCGATAAATAATGCTCATTGATCCCCAATTTTATGATTAAGAGGTCCATACTTCCAAATAAAGCAAATTCAGAAATTTGCTCGAAGCCGTAATAAAGAAAGAATGAGAGAAACATCGCCAATAAAAAGGCCACAATTTGATTATCGGTAAGAGAAGAAGCAAACAATCCAATACTTAAAAATGCTCCACCTAAAAATAGAAGTCCAATATAAGAGCCAAAGCTTCCACCGCTATCGACGTTACCAGGATTGGCACCCAGCTGATAAACGCTAAGGTAATAGAGCAATGTAGGAAGCAGCGCCAGAAACAAAAGTAAGATCCCCGCCCAAAATTTGGCAAGCACAATTTGAATGTCCGTAATAGGCTTGGTGAGGAGTAATTCCATGGTCCCGGCTTTTTTCTCATCGGCAAACATGCGCATGCTAATAGCTGGAATTAAAAATAAAAAGACCCAAGGAGAGATCATAAATAGGTTTCCAATAGAGGCGTATCCGCCATCGAGCATATTAAAGCTCCCGGGGAATAGCCACAAAAAAACGCTGTTAATTAGCAGGTAAACCATTATTACCAAATAGCCAACAATGGAACTGAAGAAGCTTCTAACCTCCTTTTTTATAAGTGAAAACATTTATAAAGATTCTATTTGTTCGGTACTCCAGGCTTCTGGCTTTGCCGCAAATAAGCTTTTGGTGAAAGCCCATACCCCTTTAAACAATTCAGAATGGCGATAAGCCGTTAAATTCGATTCATTCTGCCACCAGCTGTAAGTGAAGTATACGTTAGGCTTATGCTTATCCTGCAATAATATTAATTTTTCACAGCCCTCAAAAGCACGAATTTGGGATTTGTGCTTTTCAAAATTTGCTAAGAAATTATCTACTTCATCAGCCTTAAAGGTCATTTTCACGATTCTCGTAATCATGTGTAGCTTATTATTATAGTATCAAACATTCCTAGCCCTAAAAGGCTATTAGCTCCGTTAATTTCTTTACTCTGCGCATCGCGAAAAGCAATTTCCAGCAAACCTAAAGAATTAATAAGGGCTAACACACCATCTTGAGCAATATCGTGATAACCACTAGCTATGCGCTTTAGGGATTTATTGCGGGGCAAATTTATTTCAATTGACTTACTTTTTTGCACTTCTTGCAAATCCTTAGAGTCGATATTAGTAATAAGGTTGCCATAGTTATCGATAAAAATAACATGTCCCTTAACCTGTTTTCTCTGAAGATCTACCGTGGCCCTTAAGCTCCCTCTTTTTACCAAAGCTTCGTGCGAAACTTTAGAGCCCAATAAGGAAGGAGCCCCGCCCACAGCTAAATGTGCGGCAGCGCGTGCAAGGAAATCACGCCCAGGAAACTGAGTAGAGCGCTGCTCCCCAATTTTAATTTGATGAAATATTAAATTTTGTGGATTAAAACCCGCGGCAATCATAGTTAACACACCATTGTCTGAAGCCACAAAATAATGCCCTTCTAATTGCATTACTAACCACTTTTGACTAGCACTATTCTCTGCTGTTAGTATTAAATGGACTGTACCCTTAGGAAAGCTTGCAAAGCTATTTTTTACCACAAAGGAGGTTTCCACGATGTCACCCGGCGGTAAATCATGGCTAATATCACAGAGAACTAAATTAGCCCGATCTTGATACAAAACGCCTTTTACTATGGCGGTATAAGGATCTTTAGTTCCGTAGTCGGATGTTAGAGTAATTAGGGACATAATTGGGGCAAAGGTAATCAGCTAAATCCGATGTGAATTTATCCTCTACCTTTTTTATCCCTTTAAAAATAATCGCCCAAAATTGCTGGCTTGGCAACTCTGTAAGCGAGAACCTTAGCATCAATTTAAGGTCGATACTCATTAGCGAGGGCCTAGGTATAGCCGGTAGGAGATCGTATGGAGTAAGAAAAGCTAAGCACTTGAAAAATAATCTCCTCCTAATCTTTATATCCTGCCAAAGACGCTAGAACAACCAAGCTTTTTATTGTTATTTTGTAAAACAAACGAAGACTAAAACAAAGACCTTTTGTGGTCGGTAAAAGCAGCTTATAGCTTGAGTGAAAAAATTGTAAGAGTAGAGCAAGTAGATCCTATTGAAGTTTATGGCGCCAATAATCGCTACCTCAATATTATCAAAACTTATTTTCCCGCCCTAAAAATTGTGGCGCGAGGCGATGAAATTAAAGTTAATGGTGAAGAGAGCGAAATGGCTCGCTTTGAAGAAAAAATTGCCGAATTAATAGCCCACGTTAATCGCTTCAACTCTCTTAGCCCCAATCAGGTAGATCGCATTATGAAAGACGAAATGAAGGAGGAGCGCGATGAAAAAGGCAGTGCCGACTTAATTTTACACGGTACCAACGGCCAAGCTATTCGTGCCCGCACTCTTAATCAGCGTCGGATGATTAAAGCTATCAAGACTAATGATGTGATGTTTGCTGTTGGTCCAGCTGGAACTGGCAAAACCTATACAGCCGTGGCTTTGGCCGTGGCCGCGCTAAAAAGTAAAGAGGTTAAAAAGATAATTCTTACCAGACCCGCCGTTGAAGCTGGCGAAAACTTGGGTTTTTTACCAGGCGATTTGAAGGAAAAACTGGACCCCTACATGCAACCCCTTTACGATGGCTTGCGCGATATGATCCCTCCCGAGAAATTAGCTTTCTACCTAGAGAGTGGCACCATACAAATTGCACCGCTTGCCTTTATGCGCGGTAGAACCCTCGATCGGGCTTTTGTAATTTTAGATGAGGCCCAGAATACGACTCGCAGTCAAATGAAAATGTTTTTAACTCGGATGGGAGCCAGCGCTAAATTTATTGTTACCGGTGATGTGAGTCAGATAGACCTTCCCCGCAAGCAAGCTTCTGGCTTAAAAGAAGCCCTGCGCATTTTGGGAGACATTAAAGGTATTGCAAAGGTTTTCTTAGATGAAGACGATGTAATACGCCATCAGTTAGTAAAAGAAATTATTAGAGCTTACGATAAAGAAGACCTCAAGCATGAAAACATTAGTAAAGACTAACTTCCAATTCCCTACTCAAACCAATTTATACAAAGGGAAGGTTAGAGACGTATACAGTCTGGAAAACAACTTATTAGCAATGGTTGCTAGTGACAGAATTTCGGCCTTCGACGTGGTGCTTCCCAAAGGCATCCCAGGCAAGGGGCAAGTTCTTAACCAAATTGCTAATTACTTTTTAGATGCTACCGCAGATTTAGTTCCCAATTGGAAAATCGCCCAACCTGACCCCATGGTTACGGTAGGCCAATTAGCCCAGCCCTTTAAAGTAGAAATGGTTATCCGTGGTTATTTAACTGGACATGCTTGGCGCACTTATAAATTAGGCCTGCGTAAACTTTGCGGTATAAATCTTCCCGAAGGGATGAAAGAGAATCAAGCTTTTTCAGAGCCCATCATAACTCCTACCACTAAAGCAGACCTTGGCACCCACGATGAGGATATAAGCCGAGAGGAAATTTTAGCACAAGGAATTGTAAGCGAAGCGGACTATGTGGTTTTAGAAGCTTACACGCGTAGCTTGTTTCAGCGTGGACAGGAAATGGCGAAAGAAAGAGGCTTAATTTTAGTAGACACCAAATATGAATTTGGCAAAAATGCACAAGGCGAAATCATTTTAATTGATGAAATTCACACCCCTGATAGTAGTCGCTACTTTTATGCGGAGGGCTACGAAGAGCGTCTAAAAAATGGAGAGGCACAAAAGCAGCTGAGTAAAGAATTTGTGCGCGAATGGCTAATGGAAAATGGTTTTCAAGGAAAGGAAGGGCAAGCTATACCCGAGATGACAGATGAATTTGTTAATTCGGTTTCACAGCGCTATCAAGAGCTTTATGAGGCCATTACAGGGCAAAACTTTATTTGGAATGAAAATTCAAATTTAGAAGATAGAATTTACAGCAATACCACAAAATATCTAACTTCCTAATTATGAAAAAGTTAATTTTTGCTTTAAGTCTATTAATAACATTTAGTGCTAGCGCCCAATTAGATATTGGTCTTAGAGCGGGGATTAATCTCTCTAACCCTCGAATTGAAAACTTTCAAGCAGACGCGACTATTAGTGACTTAAAAACTGATCAGTCTGAAATAAGCTATCAAGTGGGCGCCTATACTCGCCTAAAGCTTGGTGTTCTCTTTGCACAAGGCGAACTCTACTTCTCGCAAATTAATCAGTCGGCGGTAGCCTCCTTTAGAGCCGCAAATGCTCCGCCAAAAAGTATCGATTTAAGCTTTAGTCGTGTAAACTTACCCTTATTAGTTGGTTTAAAATTAGGTCCGATTAGACTAATGGCTGGGCCAGCATTTAGTGCAAATTTCAATGATGTTTCTGGTAATCTAAACGATGACTTAGAAGCTGCTAGTATGAGCTACCAAATAGGTTTTGGTGCAGAATTTAACAAACTATTTATTGATCTTCGTTATGAAGCTGGTTTTGGAGATTGGGCGAATAAAGTAATTATTGAAAACACGAATTATCAAGCAGATATAAGCACCCAGCAGTTAATGCTTTGTGTGGGTTTAGAGCTTTTTTAGCTGTTCAACAGAACGAATTCATTGCTTAGAATACCAAGTTTAAGAGCTTGGTTATAGCTCTCCGAGCCATCAATGGAGGTCATTAATTTCTCTACCCTCTCTGCGTGGGCCACTTGATCATTCAGCTTAAAATAATAGTAGCCACAAAGATTAGAATTACGTACAACAAAAACTGCGTTTTCAGAGCTGTTGCGCCCTCTCCCTCTAAACAAAGCGTTTTCGGGGAAATCATCTAATACTTTACGAACTTGTTCCCCCTTCTTGCCGCGAGCAGTGCGCTGGTACATCCTTAAAGCACGCTCACCAGATTTAAGGTTAGACACAGAAAGCCAAGGCTTTTTCTTTCCCGAATCGGCTAAAGGAATAAGACTGAGTTGTGGCGGGTTCTTCCGTTTATCTGCAAAAATACCGTACTTCTCTTTCGTGCGGCTCAGGGTATTGAATGGAGGCTTAGCCTCTTTTAGTTCAGATTCCCTTTTAAGTTTTGCTATTAACCAATTCCCAACCGGTTCAATTTTAAGGCTATGTACGTCCTCTTGTAGTTTCTTGGATTTAGTAGAACTGCTTAGGAACAAACGATTTATTGAAGCTTTGATATTATCGGAAGCGCCTAAATACAAGAGTTTACCGTGACGATCGTAGAGGTAAAATAAACCGCGGTTATGTTTTATGGATCTCTGTAAATCGTTAATCTTATCTTTTAAGTAGTCGTTTGCAGAAATACTTTGCTCAAAAGAGCTGATACCTTTACGACGGTCCTTTTCGCGTAAGATTTGAAAAAGCTCCAAGGTGGCGCGTGCATCGCTCTCGGCGCGGTGCTTATTGGTACGACTAAGGCCTAACTCATCGCACATTTTGTCCAGCCCATAACTTTTAAGATTGGGAATAAGCTCTTGGGCTAATTTAATCGTGTCCAGCGTCTTCCTTTCAAAGGCATAACCCAAGCGCGCGAATTCCTGTCGCAACATGCGATAATCGAAATCAACATTATGACCAACGATTACAGCATCTTCAGTAATCTCTATCAGTCGCTTGGCAATTTCGTGAAAACGTGGTGCACGCAAAAGCATTTTATCGGTAATGCCCGTCATTTTGGCCACAAAAGGCTGTACTCCGCGATGTGGGTGAACCAGACTTATTAACTGATCAACAATTTCCTCACCATCGTAACGGAAAGCCGCAATTTCAATCATGGCTTCTTTCCCGAAAGGACCACCACTCGATTCAATATCAATAACGCAAAACATGGCACGAAGTTACATCAATAATTTCTTTCAGGGCAGGGCACTTAAAAAGCTTCCAGAAGCAAGACTAATCACTCCTTAAAATGAGGCTGGAACATGATTTAACCTTTAGCTCAAATTAAAAGATATACCTTTGCCTAGATATGAAAAAATGGCTTCGCAGCATCGCATTTTGCTTCTTAGTATCTCCCCTCTTGCTGGGGCAAGAAACCATAGAAAAACCTCCACCATTTCAAATTATCGAAGCGGTAAAATGTAGGGCGTCTAACCATAAACAGTTTCAGCACTATTCCGCTGTTTTTACTGAAAGCTGTTATGCCGAAATCTTTAATGTTCCCTATTCTATTTGGCCGATTTCAGGAGTGGTAATTCCCGCTAAAGACGATACAGGCGTTGTTTACCGCAGCCAAGCACTCATCGAAGCCAAATTCTTCGACAACTTCCACTATCATCAAGATGTTCTTATAAAAAGGGAAGCCGGCCACTTGCCTGTTCCAAATTGGCATCAACTGCCTGGTTATGGATACAGCCTTCTGCAAAAGCGCATCTATCTTAATGAAACCTTTGACCGGGGCTTTATAAGCCCTTTAAGCGAAGAAGGCATAAAAATTTACTATTACCAACTGTTGGACTCTCTAGTTTCAGATGGGCAAAAAAAATATAAGCTTTCCTTTCAGCCTAAAAATGACGAATACCCGGGTTTACAAGGAAATTTTTGGCTTTTAGACTCGCTTTACTTGCCTCTAGAAACTCAGTTTCAAATATCAGCCAATAACCAACTAGAGTTACTAGACAGTATAAACCTTGTGCAAAAGTACCAATGGAAAGATGGTAGGTATACCATGTTGAAGCAGGATATAGAGCTTCACATAAACCTATTTGGGTATCAAGCAGCCTATTTTATTGAGCACAACTTTTCACAATTTGAATACAATAGCCAAATACAAATAAGCGATTTCAACCACCTTGCTTACCACCAAAGCGAAGATGATTTTAAACTCGACACCACCTTTTGGGAAAGTCTAGACCCTGCTAAAACCTATCAAAAATACTATGATAGCTTGGGGATAAATACGCCTCTGCAAGAGCAATTTCGCATGTACGGCACCCATCGCTTAAACCCCACAGGCTTTAAATGGTATAAGAACCTTTACCGTGGCTATACCATTCGTAAAAATAATTGGTTTTTAGATTTGCCAGCCTTTTATCGCAGCCTTGGCTACAATGCAGTAGAGGGCCCTTACGGTAGATATGTTTTTAGGCTAGGGAAAATTGAAAACCAAGAAGAGTGGTCTTTCGAAACACAATTACGATACGGTTTTGCCGACCAAAAACTAAAACCTAGCTTCACCTTAGTGCACAATACTAATTTTAAGAAAGCGCATAGCTTCAAACTAAAGGGAGGCACCGATTACCGGCAGTTCAATGAAGATGAGCCCATCTTGCCAGTATTAAACACCACCTACAATCTGCTTTTAGCAAGAAATTATCTTAATTTATTTGGCAAAGATTATCTAGCCTTTGAGTTCAATAGTCAACCAAGAGTTGGCCTTTCCCTTGGCACAAGCTTGGAATATGCGAACCGCTTCGCACTTTATAATAATACTGACTTTTCTTTAGTAAACCCTAGGGCCAACTTTCAGAGTAACAACGATAATTTCTCTACTAATATATCTCAGCTGGGCTTTAAAACGCATCAGGCTCTGACCTTTGAGTTTAATATTAGCTATCAGTTTAAGCAACTTTACGAAGTGCGTTACCGGCAGCGTTTTCAGGACTTATATGGCGGCCGTCAAAATCTCCAACAAAGAGCACCGAAATTATATCTAGACTTCCGCGCTGGCATCCCCACTGCCTTTAGCTCTACTAATTACCTTTTTCAAAGAATTGGCCTACAAAATAGTTTTCGCTGGGGTAATATTGGGCTTTCCCAATTTGACATTAGCGCCGGTAGCTTCTTATTTGCAGAAAATGTCCCTTTTATCGACTACCAGCATTTTGATGGGGTTCAGGTCTTCTTTTTGCAACCGAGCGCCGAACGCTCCGCGATGATTAAGCAATTTAGCAGTCTACCTTATTATAATTATAGTACTAATGCCTCTTTTGTAGAGCTCCACTTTGAGCATAGCTTCGATGGCGCCCTTCTTTCTCGAGTAGACTTTATCCGTCCCTATAAAGTTCATAGCCTCTTAGGCTTCAACTCCTTGCATTTAAAAGACCGACGAGCATTTATCGAATTATTTTTTGGTCTCGATAATATCTTTAAAATTCTTAGATTGGAGTTTATTGCCGGTATTGATAATTTTCAGGCCATTCGGCCTGCCATGCGAATTGGCTTTGATTTTAACTACGATTATTATAAGCGTAACCGCTAAGCTCTTACAAACCAAGAGCCTAAACTATACGTTAGGCTTAAAAATGAATCTCTTATGAAGCAAATAGGTCTCCTCATTCTTTTTCTCCTAGGCATTAGCTTTAGCGGATGCGACCCTATAATTGAAGAAGAACCCTATTATTTGTCACAATCGGAATATGAGCCAGTAATAATGTTACGCGAGGATTTAGAGCAGTCAATTAAACTACTAGGACCGCAAACCATCAAAGAGTATGGGAAAATTTACATCAAAGATTCCTTACTGTTTATCAACGAAAAGTTTGAAGGGATACATGTTGTTGACAATAGCGACCCCAGTAATCCTGAAAATTTGGCTTTTATAGTTATCCCTGGCAATCTAGATATCAGCATTTTAAATAATATCATTTATGCGGATAATGCAGTGGATTTAGTTGCTATTAAATATACTTCTACGGGGGTAGAAGTAGTTGACCGAAACAGAAATGTCTTCCCCGAGCTCAGCGCACCAGATAATGGTTATTATTCATACAATGGTCTTAATGATCGTCCTGAAAATAGTATCATCGTAAAATGGGTTTCAAAATGAAAAAGCTTATAACTCTTGTATTGGCTGCCCTTCTCTTCAACTCTTGCGAAAGCTCTGAAGGTAGTGCAGATAACGGTAGCCCAGCAGTTGGACAAGCAGGGAGCTTGGCACGTTTTGCAGTTGCGAACGGTCACCTATTTGCTGTTCATAATAACGAATTGCGCGTCTTTAGCCTCTCTAACATGGAAAATCCTGTACAGTTAAGCGCAATCAGTTTAAATACAAGTGCAGAAACCATTTTCCCTATGGGAGATAGCACTCTTTTTATTGGCAGCACTAGCGGAATGTATATCTACGACATTAGTGCGGCACCTTCCATAAAGCTGCTGAGCAATTATCGGCATATCGTATCCTGCGATCCTGTGGTTGCCAATTCTGAATACGCCTATGTTACTTTGCGTACCGAAGCCAATAATTTCAATTGTGCGCGAGGTACCAATCAATTAGACATCGTAAATATCAGAGACCTCAGCAATCCTAGTTTAGAAAGCAGCTTTCCTTTAATTCAGCCTAAAGGCTTAGGCCTTTTTGGGGATACGCTACTAATTTGCGACCAGGGTTTAAAAGTATTTGATGTGAAGAATCCTCAGTCTATCAAGCTACTTGATGCTGATGAAGATTTTGATGCAGTAGACCTAATTCCAAATGGTAATTTAATGATAGCCGTTTCCGAATCTGGGCTTCAGCAATATCGCTATAAAGATGGAAAACTAAGCTTTTTAAGTGCCTTATGAAAAAACTAATTTCCTTATTAGCCCTCTACTCTTTGCTGTTAAGTGCCGTATCTGCTCAAGATGTCAATTCACAGTTCCTAAAATCCAGATACTGGGAACTAGGTTGGGTTGCAAGTGATGTGCTAGTTGGTGCATTAAGTATTGATTTAGCCATGGGCATTGCCGATAACCAAGCAATTGGACTGAGGTCTACTATTACAAATGATTACCTAAACAACCACTACAGCAACTTTTACCAAGGCGCTAATTACGTTTATAGAGGGGGTATTTTTCACAAAATCTACTTTCCCAGCCGGCATAACAGAAAAGTTACTTTTCGTCATGGCCCTAGGTATAGCATCAGTGAGTATTATACACAGAGCGAAGGGTGGATAGAGTTTAATCGTTTCGGCAACACCCAATATCGATTGGGCACTGTTGAAATTGAAGACCTTAATATTGAATTGGGCTATGAGCTTAGCGTTGGCCTACAGCAAAGGTTTAATAACATGTTCTTTATTGAGTATTATGCTGGACTGAAATATATGGAGCTAGTCAGAACAAATTCCTCCACCTATTCTATTCAAGAGCTTAAGGCTGGCAATAATTACAGTGAGAGCTATTTTTTAAATTCTAGTTACCCAGAAAATGTAAGTCTGATTGTAGGTTTAGTGGTGGGTTTACAGAGAGAGCCTTAGTTACGAGCCCCAAAAATCTTTGTCCCTACCCTAATCATATTCGAACCATGTTCAATGGCTAGTTCATAATCGCCGCTCATCCCCATACTAAGAATATTAAAATAGTCTTTAGCAAGATTCTCTTTGATATTGCGGTAAAACTTGGCCAGACCACTAAATTCTCTATTTAACTGTTCTTTATTTTCGGTAAAAGTGGCCATCCCCATTAAACCTCTCACTCTAATATTGGGATAAACTTCCTCAAGAGGCTTCTCAAAAAGGGCCTCTGCTTCATCATAGTCAAAACCAAATTTACTGTCCTCTTCCGCAATATGAATCTGCACCAGGCAATCAATGATACGATTCTGCTTTGCTGCTTCTTTATTTAATGCCTTTAATCGTCTTGGCTTATCCATTCCGTGCACTAGGGATACAAAGGACGCCATGTACTTAATTTTATTATCCTGAACATGCCCTATCATATGCCAGTGGATGTCTTTTGGCAAAGCCTCGTACTTATCAGCCATCTCTTGTATCCTATTCTCGCCGAAATGACGCTGTCCCGCCGCATAAGCTTCTTCTAAATCCTCGATCGGCTTGGTTTTAGATACCGCAAGCAATTGCACGTTTGAAGGAAGCGTTTTAGATAGTTCTTTAAGATTTTCCGCAATCATATCATGGAATTTTAACAAAGGTCTGAAAACAAAAAAGCCCTTCCAAAAGGAAGGGCTTTTAAAGTGTTCGAGAAAAATATTAACTAATAGCGTTAACGTGAACCGTTAAACTAGATTTTAAATTAGCTGCTTTATTAGAATGAATAATATTCTTTTTAGCTAATCTATCAATCATGCTCAAAACCTCTGGAAGACGTTTCTGCGCAGCAGCTTTATCTTCTTCTAGGCGTAGTACACGCATTGCATTACGAGCAGTTTTATGCTGGTAACGATTTAAATCTCTTTTCTTTTCGTCAGAGCGAACTCTTTTTAATGCCGACTTGTGGTTTGCCATATCTTTTTTATTGCAGCCCCTAGGAGAATCGAACTCCTCTTTCTAGGATGAAAACCTAACGTCCTAACCGATAGACGAAGGGGCCATATGTGTACCGTTTATTTTGGGATTGCAAATGTAAGAGCATTTTTAATTTCTGCAAACCCCTCTTCAAAAAAATTTAAGATTTATTTCATTTTTTTTCAAAGTACTTAATTAACAGACACTTAAAATTCAGAACTTCTAGTAAGCCCGGGCAAAAACTACACGCTGAGCAGAGTCCTTTCCACTGTAAACACATTTACCCACCTCATTATCAGACTCCAAGGGGATGCAACGAATCGTAGCTTTGGTCTCAGTTTTAATTTTCTCCTCAGTTTCTGCGGTACCATCCCAATGCGCTAAAACAAAGCCACCTGCCTCAATGGCCGACTTAAAACCTTCCCAATCGTCAACTTTATGGGTATTGGTATCTTGATAAGCCTGAGCTTTACTAAACAAATTCGCTTGAATCTCCTCCAATAAAGATTTAATGTACTGCTCTATACCATCGATAGACGCGACCGACTTACTCATGGTATCTCTGCGCGCTAGTTCTACGGTATTATTTTCAATATCACGCGGCCCCATCGCAATTCTTAAAGGCACTCCTTTAAGCTCGTATTCCGCAAACTTCCAGCCTGGCTTATGCGTATCCCGATTATCGAAATGAACAGAAACTCCTATTTTTTCCAGGTTTTGTTTGATAAGCTTTGCTTTGGCCGAAACCTCCGCAAACTGCTCTTCACTGCGGTAAATCGGCACTATCACCACTTGGTAAGGCGCTAAGTTAGGAGGAAGAACCAAACCGTTATCATCGGAGTGTGTCATAATTAAAGCACCAATCAACCTCGTGCTTACCCCCCAAGAAGTAGCCCAAACAAGTTCTTCTTTACCTTCTTTTGAGGCGTATTTCACATCGAAAGCTTTGGCAAAATTCTGCCCTAGGAAATGACTGGTACCAGCCTGTAAAGCCTTCCCGTCCTGCATTAAGGCTTCTATACAATAGGTTTCTAAAGCACCTGCAAATCGCTCCTTTGCAGTTTTAACTCCCTTTACTACCGGGATAGCCATAAAATTCTCTACAAAATTCGCATAGACTTCAAGCATTGTTTCTGCTTCCTCCAATGCCTCAGCTTCAGTAGCATGAGCGGTATGTCCTTCTTGCCAGAGGAATTCTGCGGTGCGTAGAAATAAACGAGTACGCATTTCCCAGCGCACAACATTGGCCCACTGGTTTATCTTTAAAGGTAGATCGCGATAACTCTGCACCCACTTGCGGTAAGTATCCCAAATTATAGTTTCAGATGTTGGCCTTACTATTAACTCCTCCTCTAATTTGGCATCCTCATCTACCACTACTCCACCACCATTGGGATCATTTTTTAATCTGTAATGAGTAACTACCGCACATTCTTTGGCAAAGCCCTCAACATGACTAGCCTCTTTGGAAAAAAAAGATTTAGGGATAAAGAGCGGGAAATAAGCATTTTGATGCCCCGTTTGTTTAAATTTCAAATCTAATTCTGCCTGCATCTTTTCCCAAATAGCATATCCATAAGGCTTAATAACCATGGAGCCTCTTACGGCACTATTCTCGGCTAAGTCGGCGCGAACAACCAGTTCGTTATACCACTTAGAATAATCCTCTTCTCTTTTTGTTAGTTTCTGCGCCATTAAATTGTATCTTGGTATGGAGTTTGTTTTATTACTGTTGGCAAAGCTAAATATTTAACGAACTCCTAAAAACGCATCGGTCATGAAAAATTTACGAAGTCTATCAATATCACTCTCACTGCTTCTTATGAGCTGTGGTGGTAACAAAACAGTGGTAAACAATTATGAAGATGGCATTTATTCAAGTCCCTCTTCGCAACAAGCTCCAAATTCTACTACGCAAAATAGCGAAGATTTTAGCTTAAATGATGTGAATCCGAGCGAAAACCAAAACACTGAGGAGTTCGATTACTATAACCCAGACGATAATAACGGAGGAAACACTCAAAGAGCAAACAATACTGGCGGTGTGGTAGTAAACAACTACTACAATCAAGGTTTCCGCAACCCTGGTTTCAACAACAACTTTTACTGGAATAATTGGGGATGGAATAATCCTTATCGCTTCAACTCTTGGGGTTTCTATGATCCAATTTGCGACCCATGGTTTGGTGGTGGCTGGGGCTGGAACGCTGGCTGGGGTTTTAATGCAGGCTGGGGTTGGAGATCACAATGGGGCCCTGGTTATTGGGGTGGCGGATGGAATTCTTATAACTCTTATTGGGCTGGCTACAACCAAGGCCTTTACCATGGAGCTAATGATTTCCGCTACGGACGCAATAGAATCTATACAGGAGCGAGAGGAAGTTTCGGAAGAAACGGTTCTTACAACATCAATTCAAGGTCTGGCATTTCTAGACGCAGCGCTTATGCTAATACCCGCTCTTTCAAAAACAATTCCAGCAATAGAAGAAGTAGTGCTTCCAGCAGATCAACCCGCTTTAGCAACGCTAATGTAAACTCAAGAAGCGCTAGAACCTCACAGAGAGTAAGCAACACTCGCACTGCCTCTAATTACAGCAGAGCCAATAGAAGCACCTATAACCAGGCTCGCGCTGCCACAAACAGAAATAGCAGTGTACGCACCAATAATTCAAGTAGAGCTGCAGTATCTAATCGTTCCAACAGCACCAGAAGCAGCAGAACGAGCAGAGCACCAGAAACTATCTCGCGCTCTAATAGCAGAAGCAATACGACTAGATCTAACACTAATATTCGCAGCCGCAGTGAAAGAAACAATAGTTTCCAGCAAAGATCAACTAGAACCGCTCCCAGTAATGGTAGCTCAACTAGAACAAGGTCCAATTCTAACTCTCGCTCAAATAGCAGTGTAAGGGGTAGCAACTCAAGCAGTAGGTCTTACACTCCAAGTCGCTCTTCCAATAATAGATCGTCTACTCGATCAGGTACAAGTAGAAGCAGTGGGTCGAGCTACGGTAGAAGCTCAAGTGGTTCCAGTCGTTCCAGCGGCGGAGCAAGCAGAGGCAGCAGCAGAAGCAGCTCAGGTAGCTCAAGTAGAAGCAGCTCAGGTAGAGGACGATAAAAGAGAAAGATAAAATGAGAAAATTAAGTTTAATAATACTCTGTGCGCTGATCTACAGCAGCGCCATAGGGCAAACAGTAGATGACATTGCTCTCTTTAGTAAAACTGGTTTAAATGGTAGCCCCCGATTTACGGCCATGGGGGGCGCCTTTACCTCGCTCGGCAACGACCCCAGTGCGATTGGAATCAACCCTGCCAGTGGAGCTGTGAACAACTATAGCGCAATCAGCTTTAGCTTTGGAATTGACAATGAGGCTTTACGCTTAACCAATTTTTACGGAAATGAAAAGTTAAGCAATGAGTTCAACTCCTCCTTTCAAAATTTCGGAGTAAACTTTTTAATAAAAGCCGACAAAGAAACCCGGATAAGTTTAGCGCTTAATGTTAATAGACTAGCGAACTTCAACAGTAGTTTCAATGTAAGCGGTCAAGGTAATGAATACACTCTAGGAGAGTATTGGGCGGATGAATCAGCCGGTCTCAACCCCGATGTAATTAGTAATGATGCCTTCGCCGCTTGGCAAGCTTTCCTGCTGGTTCCCGACTCTAGCACAGGCAATATCCTTAATAATGGTTATGCCTATGGAGAATTTATTAACGGAGAACTTATCAGCAATAGCAATGTCAATTACACCGTCGATCAGTTTGGCTCTTTTAACGAAACTAACATCGCCCTTGCCGTCGACCAAAGCGCAAAACTCTATTATGGCTTATCTTTCGGTTTTCCAAGTTTAAACTTTCGTAGAGAAGAGTTTATAAGAGAGGATCTCCTTCAATCAGATAACCCACCCTACAGTGCCAGCAGCTATACCTTTCGTAGGCTAAACGATTTAAACGCAAATGGCTTCAACCTGAAATTAGGTTTCATCTACAAGCCTGTAGAATACTTAAGATTCGGCTTCTCCTATGAGAGCCCCAGTTGGTATACTGTAAATCAATTTTACGAAACAGATGTAAATGCGAGCTTCACACAAGCTCCTGAACCAGGCCAAGGAACTAATATTAGCAGTGATATTTTAGAAACAGGACTTTATGCCTATCGCTTGCGCACCCCCTCCATCATTAGAGCGGGTATAAGCGGCGTACTTTGGAAAAAGCTTGTGCTTAGCGCAGATTATAATAGACAAGGCCTAGGCGATTACCACCTTTATACCAATCGACGTAGTTTTAATATCGAAGAAAGCCTTTTACAAAATGACTTTCAACCTGCGGTCGATCAACTTTTAAATTCACAAAGTGAAAGTTTTGCTTTAGGAGCCGAGCTAAAATTGAAGAACTTCTTTCTAAGAGCAGGTTACCGCCTAGACGAAAGTGCTTACCAATCAGAATTTAAAGCCAATACTGTTGCCGACCTAGAAACTTTAAGTGGCGGAATTGCTTACCAAAATGGCCCCTGGACCTTTAATATCACCTACTTAAACAGCCAACAAAACTACACCCAGGTTGCTTACCGAGGCTTCGACGAAAACGGAGATGCTTTTGAAGTAATTGACGACATCAGCGTAAGTCGAGTTAATCAAAATGTAATTTTAGGAGTTGGCTACAAATTTTAAGCTTGCTCATAAGCTCTAAAAAAAGCCTCTTACTAAATGGTAAGGGGCTTTTTTTTAAACCTAACCAAAGTGGTTTCAATTTAAACCTAAATCATTCAGATTACTGGCTTCAAACATAAATGAATGGGCTAAGTTAATTTTGATAAATTCGAAGCGACAATTTATTGCCCTTCGGCAAACATCAAAATTGAATGAATAAATGAAGTTAAGAACAGTATTTGCAATTGCTATAGGACTTGTTTTCAACCTTTCAGCACAAGAGAAAGACCTCTCAAAAACCAGCATTAGCGGACTAAGTTTTCGGGAAGTAGGGCCAGCGCTAACCTCGGGTAGAATTGCCGACCTTGCCGTAAATCCTAATAATTTTAATGAATACTATGTTGGCACAGCAAGTGGCGGCTTGTGGAAAACTACTAATCACGGTACAACCTACCAAGCCATATTTGATGGCCAAAGCTCTTATTCTATTGGTTGTGTAACCATTGATCCCAACAACACGAATATCGTTTGGGTTGGAACCGGTGAAAACAACAATCAACGTTCGGTCCCTTTTGGAGATGGACTTTACAAAAGCAAGGACGGCGGTAAATCGTGGAAAAATGTGGGCTTAAAAAACTCGGAGCATATTGGAATGATTAAGGTTCATCCCAATAATTCTAATATCGTATATGTTGCAGCTTACGGCCCTTTATGGAGCGCTGGTGGCGAAAGAGGTATCTACAAAACTACCGATGGTGGCGAAAACTGGGACCTTATTTTAGAAGTGTCAGAAAATACTGGCTTTAACGAAATCCATTTTGACCCAAAAGATCCGTCTATACTATATGCTGCAGCGCACCAAAGGCGTAGACATGTATGGACTTATGTAAGTGGTGGCCCCGAAAGTGCCATCTACAAAAGTGAGGATAATGGGAAAACCTGGAAGGAGCTTAAAAATGGCTTGCCCGGAGAAAAAGGAAGAATTGCTCTCGCCATACCTCAGCAAATGCGCGACCGGGTTTATGCAATGGTTGAAGGCCATGGTTTTTATCGTTCGGATGACCGTGGGGCTTCCTTTAAGAAAGTAGATGACTATAATACCAGCGGGAACTACTACGTGGAAATAGTGGTAGACCCTAGCAACCCAGAAGTGATTTACAGCATGGATACCTACATGCATATTAGTAAGGACGGTGGAAGCTCATGGAACCGTGTGCCAGAACAAAACAAACACGTTGACAATCACTGCCTTTGGATTAATCCAAATGACCCCGCACAATTAATTGCAGGTTGTGATGGCGGACTTTATGAAAGCTACGACTATGGCGCGAATTGGCATTATAAACCAAATTTACCCATTACCCAATTTTATCGCGTTGCGGTAGACAATGATCGTCCCTTTTACAATATCTATGGTGGTACCCAAGATAACTTTAGCTTAGGCGGACCGAGCCAAACGATTAACTCCCGGGGGATTGTAAATTCAGATTGGTTTGTAACTAATACTGGCGACGGCTTCGAAAGCCAGATTGACCCGAAAAACCCCAATATAGTTTACGCTCAAGCCCAGTATGGCTGGCTAGTACGCTATGATAAGAAAAGCGGGGAAAGTGTAGGTATTAAACCAACTCCTGGTAAAGGAGAAAAAGCCTATCGCTGGAATTGGGACGCACCCCTTTTAATTAGTCCGCACAACAATAAGCGCCTTTATTTTGCCGCAAATAAAGTGTTTCGCAGCGATGATCGCGGAAACAATTGGACGGTTATATCTCCAGACTTAAGCCAAGAAATCGACCGGCATACTTTAAAAGTAATGGGCGAAGTACAATCTATTGACGCTATTGCCTACGATCGCTCTACCTCTATTTATGGTAATATCGTAGCTTTAGATGAATCACCGCTTATTGAAGGGCTACTTTATGCCGGTACAGACGATGGCCTCATACAGATTAGTGAAGATGGTGGAAAAAACTGGACTAAATCTGGTGCTTTCCCTGGGGTTCCTACCAACACCTATGTAAATCAGGTTTTAGCTGATTTATTCGACGCCAATGTAGTCTATGCCCTTTTTAATAATCATAAAAATGGTGACTTTAAGCCCTATGTCTTAAAGAGTACCGATCGCGGAGCAAGCTGGACAAACATCAGTAGTAATTTACCCGAAAGAGGTTCTGTTTTTGCGATGCGTCAAGACCACGTACAAAAAGATTTATTTTTTATTGGGACAGAGTTTGGAGTACACTTTAGCGCTAATGCTGGCGCATCTTGGCGTGAACTTAAAACAGGCCTCCCTACAATTGCCGTGCGCGATTTGGAAATTCAAAGGCGAGAAAACGATTTGGTATTAGCTACTTTCGGTAGAGGTTTTTATGTAATGGACGATTACAGCCCACTAAGAGAGTATAATACTGAAACTTTTGCCAACAACAGTTACTTATTTCCGATTAAACCCGCTACTGTGTTTTTTGAAGCCTCTCCTTTAGGTTATGGCAAAAAAGGCTTTATGGGTGCTAGTTATTACACGGCTTCTAACAACGAGAGAGGCGCCGTTTTCACCCTTTATCTAAAAGATCTTCCAGAATCTTTAAACGCTAAAAGGAAAAAACTTGAAAGCGATAGAAAAAAAGCAAAAACAGCCATTAGCTATCCTAAGCTAGAGGACTATAGAGCAGAACAAGAAGAGGAGAAAAGCTATTTACTTTTTGTAATCTCTGATTTAGAAGACAACGAAATTCGCCGCTTTACCGCTAGTCCAAAAAAAGGTGTAAACCGCTATGTTTGGGATGGACGCTTAGGAAATCGCAGCTACGCTTCTACCAGAGGCGAACCTATTACGCAGGCTTCTGCCGCAAATTTTGCTGCCCCAGGCGATTATCAAGTGGAAGTTTTTATCAGCGAGAATGGCACTTTATTACCGCTCAATCAAAAAGAGAACTTTAGATTAGACTGGCTGAATAACAACACTTTCACTACTGAGTCTTACGAAAAACTACTCGCTTTTCAAGACAGTATAGAGCATATTCGTAGGGAAATTGTGGGCCTAAGCAGCCTGCACTCTAAATTAGAAAAACGTTGCAATCAATTGAAGGCTTTAGCAAGAAACACGCCTTCCGCTCCCTTAACCATCTTGAACGATTTACAGAAAATAGAGAAGGATTTAGCCAAGTTAGATCGTCAATTAAACGGCGACGCCTTGAAAAGCAAACTACAGTTTGAAACAGCTCCCTCCTTAAACGATCGCTTGAGCAGTGCGGTTTGGAATAGCTACTCCACTAGCTCGGCACCAACTGGCGAGCAACGTAAAAATGTACGCATCCTAAACCAAGAGAAACTAC
>CBFHVV010000024.1:0-41814 GCA_965658965.1 Croceimicrobium sp. | reverse complement strand
AAAGCATTTGCTCCGCCCACAATTTCCAAGATTTCATTGGTAATTGCCGCTTGACGTGCTTTGTTATACTCTAAACTAAGCTCTTTCTTCAGTTCATTAGCATTATCGGTCGCCTTGTGCATGGCGGTCATTCGCGCTCCATGTTCAGAAGCTTGACTATCAAGTAAAGCCTTAAAAACTTGGGTTTTTAAAGACTTAGGAATTAAATCCTCTAAAATCTCTTCTTTGCCAGGTTCGTAAATATACTCGCCCGAAGCTTGGTCGCCTTCTTCTACCTTGCTTTCGCGGATGGGTAAAAACTGCTCGCACTGCACTAACTGATTGGCCGCATTTACAAACTGATTGTAAACTAACTCAATGCGATCGTACTCTCCGCTTAAGAATTTTTCCATCAGCATTTCCGCTACTGCAGATGCATTCGAAAAGCTCAGGTCATCGTAAATTGTATTGCGATCACCCACTGGGTTTCCAGCTCCTCTTTTCGTTAAAACCTCTGCCGCTTTTTTACCGATGCTGAAAACGTCTACCTGTGCTGAGCTATCTTTTTTATAAAGCATTACTCTTTTCACAACATTGGCGTTAAAGGCGCCGCATAAACCACGGTTAGAAGAAATGGCTACGATTAATACTTTCTTTACATCTTCAGTTTGACGGCTATAAGGTCCTTCTGACGAGTCAAGCGTAGCACTAACATTAACTAAGATCTCCTCAATTTTTTGAGCGTATGGTCTTAGTTGAGTAATAGCATCTTGGGCACGTTTTAGTTTAGCCGCCGAAACCATCTTCATTGCTGAAGTGATTTGCATGGTGCTTCCTACCGTCGTAATGCGATTACGTAATTCTTTTAAATTGGCCATAATACGAGGTTTAAAGAAAGGAAAGGGGCATTAATAGCTCCTTTCCAAATCTTTTCTAATATTTTGCTGCTAGTTCCTTAGCAACTTTTTCAATCGCTCCTGTAATTTCTGGAGTCAGCTTACCGGCTTTTAGTTGATCTAAAACATCACGGTGCTTGTTATCCATATAGTCAAGGAATTCTGTTTCAAATTCTTTTACTTTTTCTACCGGAACTTTGTTTAGTAAAGCTTTGGTACCAACATAAATAATCGCTGCTTGCTTTTCTACTGGCATCGGAGAGTTAACTCCTTGCTTTAAGATTTCCACGTTACGCTGTCCCTTGTTAATTACGGACATTGTAGCCGCATCTAGGTCTGAACCGAACTTAGCAAAAGCCTCCAATTCGCGGTATTGCGCTTGATCTAACTTTAAGGTACCTGATACCTTCTTCATCGATTTAATTTGTGCGTTACCACCTACACGAGATACCGAAATACCTACGTTAATAGCCGGACGAACACCCGAGTTAAATAAATCTGATTCCAAGAAGATCTGCCCATCGGTAATCGAAATTACGTTAGTGGGAATATAAGCAGACACGTCACCTGCCTGAGTCTCAATAATAGGTAATGCAGTTAAAGAGCCGCCACCTTTTACTTTATCTTTTAGTGCCGGTGGTAAATCATTCATTTCACGCGCTACGGCGTCATCCGAAATAACTTTAGCCGCACGCTCTAATAAACGGGAGTGTAGGTAGAATACATCACCAGGATAAGCCTCACGACCTGGAGGACGACGTAATAACAAAGATACCTCGCGATATGCTACCGCTTGCTTAGATAAATCATCATATACAATTAAAGCTGGGCGGCCTGTATCGCGGAAGTACTCACCCACAGCTGCACCAGTAAAAGGAGCATAAAACTGCATTGGAGCAGGGTCAGAAGCATTAGCGGCAACCACTACGGTGTAGTCCATTGCTCCCTTCTCTTCTAATGTTTTTACGATACCCGCAACAGTCGATCCTTTTTGACCAATTGCAACGTAGATACAAAAAACGGGCTCACCCGCATCGTAAAATTCTTTCTGATTAATAATAGTATCAATCGCCACTGTAGACTTACCTGTTTGGCGGTCACCAATGATAAGCTCACGCTGCCCACGACCTACTGGAATCATTGCGTCAATCGCTTTGATACCTGTTTGCAAAGGCTCAGTAACAGGCTGGCGATAAATTACACCAGGTGCCTTACGCTCTAGTGGCATCTCGTAAGTTTCTCCCTCAATTGGTCCTTTACCGTCAATCGGAGTACCTAAGGTATCTACTACACGACCAACCATGCCTTCACCTACTTTTACAGAGGCGATTTGACCAGTACGTTTTACGTTAGAGCCTTCTTTAATGTTAGCATCTGCACCTAAAAGTACAATACCCACATTATCTTGCTCTAAGTTCAATATAATACCTCTTAGACCAGAGTCAAACTCTACAAGCTCACCAGCTTGTGCATTATTTAGACCATAGGCACGGGCAATACCGTCTCCAACTTGTAAGATGGTACCTACTTCTTCTAGATCTGCTTCTGTCTTATATCCAGAGAGTTGATTCCTTAAGATTGCTGATACTTCAGCGGATTTTACTTCAGCCATTTTGCTTGAGGTTATAAATTCCTTAAAATTCTTTAATATAATGATTTGCCTGAAACTCGCGCTTTAGGCTTTTTAGTTGGTGGGCAATGCTACCATTAAAGCGTTGATCCTTCACACGCAATATCATTCCACCAATGATAGACTCGTCTACCTTTTCTTCTAACTGCACTTTTTTTCCACTTAAACTTTCGGCTTTTTTAATCACCTCAGCTACTTCCTCTTTTGAAAGCTTATAAGCGGTTGTTACAGTAACTTTTTCGATCCCTTTATGCTCCAAGAACATTACTTGGTAGGCTTCACACATCTCTGCTAAAGACGATTCTCGGCCGTGACCGATAACGATTCCTAGAAAGCGCTCGCTTAAATCAGACACCTTTCCTTTGAAAATTTCCAGCATAATTGCTTTCTTTTTTTCTGCACGGATAATAGGGCTGGTTAGCATCACTCTCAAGTCGTGCGCCGCTCCCAAGGTTTCAGAAACCAAATCCATATCGGCTTTAATTTCGTCTACCGAGCTTTGCTCTTTCGCTAAATCAATTAGCGCCTTGGCGTATACTCTTGCTAACTTGGTTACAACCATGTTAGTTCATTTTAAAATTAGACAGCTGCTCTTTTACAAAAGCACCTTGTTTGTCTTTGTCCGACAACTCTCTTTTAATCACCAATTCTGCAATTTCAATGGACATCTCTGCCACTTGATTACGAAGGTCGGTAATCGCCGCCATCTTTTCGTTATTAATTTGCTCTTTGGCAGATGCAATAACTTTTGCAGCTTGATCAGAGGCTTCAGATTTAGCATCGCTAATCATCTTATCTTTAATCTCGCGTGCTTCTTTTAAGATACCGTCGCGCTCTGCACGAGCTTCGGCTAAAATTTTCTGATTATCTGATTGTAGGCGCTCCATTTCGGCGCGTGCCTTTTCAGCAGAAGCCAAAGAATCTTCAATATTCTTTTCACGACTGTCTACCGCTTCCATTATTGGCTTCCACGCGTACTTGCGCAAAAGGAATAATAGAACTAAAAATAATAAGGTCTGCCAGAAGAATAACCCTACCGAAAAATCATTTATAAGCTTTTCCACTTTCTTTTGTTTTGATCCGTTTCATAAAAAATAACCGAAAACTGCAGGCAATCCCTACAGTCTTCGGTAAATGGTAGGTTACGCAGCAAATAATGCGGCGAAACCAATACCTTCAATAAGGGCAGCGGCAATAATCATTGCACTCTGGATCTTACCTGATGCTTCTGGTTGACGAGCGATAGCTTCCATTGCGGAACCACCGATACGGCCAATACCCATACCTACACCAATTACGATCAAACCTGCACCTACAATAGTTGGAATTTCCATGGTTTGTGAAATTTAAGCATTAATAAAAATCTTAATGATCATCATGATGTTCCTCTACCGCGCTTCCGAAGTAAAGAGCAGACAACATGGTGAAAATATACGCCTGTAAAAAGGCAACTAATAATTCTATTACCGATAGGAATAAACCTAAGCCTAAGAAAGCTCCACGTGCAAACCAGTTTTCGAAAACAAAAAGTAATCCGATAATACTCATGATTACTACGTGTCCCGCCGAAATGTTTGCATAAAGACGAATCAATAATGCAAAAGGCTTAATGAACATTCCTAAAACCTCAATAGGTGCTAAAACCACACGCATTAAATAAGGAACACCTGGCATCCAAAAGATGTGACCCCAGTAATTCTTATTAGCGGTAAAAGTGGTAATTAAGAAAGTAATTAATGCTAAAGCAAAAGTGATAGCAATATTTCCGGTAATGTTAATACCTAGTGGTGTTTGTCCAAAGAGGTTAACAATCCAAATAAAGAAGAACACCGTTAACAGGTAGTTCATATACTTCTTGTAGTGCTTCTCGCCGATGTTTGGAATAGCAATCTCGTCTCTCACAAAGATTACCAAAGGCTCAAATATTTTTGACATTCCGCGTGGCACAGGATCTTTCTTATATCTTTTAGCTACCGTGCTAAAGATCCAGAAAATTAATGCAGAAATAAGAATTAAGCTTAAGACGTTCTTGGTAATCGAAAAGTCGATTGGCTTTTCGTTAGCCACAAAATGATGGTCATCGTAAGTGATGGTTCCCTCAGCGTCAGTGCTATAAATTTTACTGTGATACTCTTTAAAGTAGCTTCCTTTACTTTCTACTACGCCATTTTCATGATGGTGAAATTCTGACGATGAGAAGGTGTGAAGTTGACCATCCCAAAGGATAATCGGTAAAGGAAAACCTACGGCGGTACCTTGGTCGTGATCGCCCCACAGATGGAAACTGTGCGAGTCTTTTAGGTGGTGATCTATATCCTTTTTAATCTGCTCTTTCATAGTGAGCTCACCGCTTTCGCCGTGAGAATCGGATGCCATCATTGTGGTTGACATCAAAAAAGAGAACATAAGGACTAAGAATCCGAATCTTTTAGTCTGCATAACTCGGCTTTCAGGGGTCATTTTAAAATCAGCGCAAAAGTACACATTATTGCTTTTAGACCTATATAATTTATTGCTCTTTTTTTCAGTCCCCTTTTAAGAGCGGTTAAGCTTCACTAAAAGAAGTAAAGTTTTAATGCTCAATGCGATAGCATATGGCAGGAAAAAAGAAGCAAACTCGATGTTTTGAATTTCTCCGTCTTTTTTAAAGAAAGGATAGAAAAAAATAAAGAAAAAAGTAAACTTAATTGCGCTGCCTATCATAAAAACAAAGCCTTGGTTGCCTTGCATTTTTGGCGGGAGTTTACCTAGAATGAAAATGATTAGGGATGCTAGGCTAAAATTTATGAGGTAAGCTTGCCAAGTGCGGAAGGTAGCTAAATCAAAACCTTGAGCTGTTAAATAGTAAAAATGGAGAACTAAAGATATACTAAGCGCAATAAGGAGAATAAGAATTGGCCTTCGTAGTAAAAGGTTTAACATGAGCTAAAGGAAATTATTACTTAGAGTTTAGAGTTTTTAGCACCATATATAAACCGGCGGCTAATCCCGCCAAGGTTCCCAACATGGTAAACCAAGCTTTTTCAAAATTGTATTGTTGATCTAGGTATTTACCGCCATAAGCACCTAAGGCGATGAAAGCACCCATTTGAAAAACGGAGCCTGTTACCTCCATATAGCTTTTAAGAGACTTTTTCGGCTCTTTCTTGTCCGGCTTTCTTGGACTCATTTTTAGAAATTTCGCGCACTACCGCGCCCATTTTACAAGAACCACTAAATTCTGCGCCAGGCTGAATGGACAGCTTCATCGCAAATATGTCGCCTTCTACAATGGCGCTATCTTCTAAGCTTAAAAGTTCTTCTACCACTAATTTACCTTCCAGCTTACCAGAAATAGTAGCCGAACCGCATTTTATCTCACCCTTAACGTATCCTTTTTCTCCAACCACTAACTTTCCCGCAATAGCGATATTCCCTTTTATACTACCATCAACCCTAAAGTCTCCATCAGAAACTACCTCACCCTCGATATTGGTACCTTGCAAAATTCTATTGCTGCTACTGCCGCCACTTACTGGTTCTTTGGTTTTTCTCATCATTACTTTTCCCCTTTTTTTAGATAATTCTTGTCGAAGAAACTAAGGTATCCTTCAACGTCTTCTCGTTTGTAAAACTCTGCAAAATTAGCATTTGAAATTACAAATTGTTTAAAATCAACCGATAAAAGCTCTTTCTCTAAATACTTCTCGTTATTTAAGGTGGTAAAAAACTGTTCTGCCCGAGACTTATTCGCTAATCCACTAACCATAACTATATTTTTTTCACGACCCATTAAAACACTTTTAACCAACAGTTTATCATTAGGGTAATAGCGGCTGTTAAAGTTAGCCAGTTTAATATTTAGCTGGTTTACGCTCGATCCACCTTTATTTGGCACGACTAAAACATAGCGATGCTTATTGCTAAAATCATTTTTGTAATTAAAGGCCACTTTATCTTTACCCTCATCACCTTCTGTCTCGGTCTGCTGGTCAATTACATCAAGAATACGTTTTGCTTCCGCAGATTCCTCAGTGCGAGGATACCGCTTCAATACTTTACGAAGACTTGCTATTAATGTCTCTTCTTTTTGTTGTGCCCCTTCTGCATAAGCGCGTAATAGTAAAAACTTGGCCCCATAACGGCTGGCTTCATATTCGGTAAAACCTGCATCTGCTAAGCTTTGTGCCTTGCGGTACGATTTTGCCTCAAATGCCTCAAAAGCAATTGTATACTTGGCCTTCGCCTCTTTTTCATTTACTGGCTCTTCTTCCTTACCTTCATTTAAAATAAGATAAGCATACTCTGAGTTAGGGTAATTCTTTAAAATTAATTCACGGTACTTTGTGGCTTCCTCGGTATTCTCTGCAATAGTATACACACGATACAGGATATACCAAGCGCGATCTCTAGCACTGTATTCCGAATAGCGACTTAATAACTCTAAGACACTCGCTGCTGCAGATTTCAAATCTTTAATCTCTTCCTTATAAATAATGCTATTGTCTAAAAAAGCATTCTGAATTAAGACGTGTGAGGCTTGCATTTTCTCTGCACTATTTGGCAGATTGGCTAAATAGGTTTGCGGGTCGTACTTTGGATCCAACTCTTCTTCACCAGCATCATTAGCGTTGGCAGCCGTGGCATCCTGATTTTCTCCCGTTCCTATTGCTCCTTGGACGGTGGCTTTATCGGCGCGCCGCCAATTGTCTTCTAACTTTCGATTGCCCCATTTTCCTACAAATATCCCTACTCCGCTAGAACGCAAAGTGGGATTATAAAAGTAAAACTCAGTATTTGCAGAGCCAACACCCGCTAAACCATTTAAACCTCCTCCAGAATTATCATTTAAAGCATTGAAAGCCATATTATCTAAAGCTTCATTCTCCGCTCGTTTAGCCTCTTCTTCCTTCTCCTTTATATCCTCGATTATTCCCTTCACGATAGCTTCTTGCTCCGCTGGGCTTTTTGCTGCTAAACTTTGCAGGCTATCTTGTAAAGCAATAGTATTTAAGTTTTTAACCAATTTCCCTAAGCTCTTAACCATTTGCGCAACCTTAGGATATTTAATGTGGTCGTTTGGTAGTGTTTTAGAAGTACTATCGTAATAAGCTTGTGCATTTTCATAAGCACGGTTGTCGAAATTAATCTCAGCCAACCACAAATAGCTCAGTGCTTTTTGCACCTGGTTTAGGGTACTTACTTTTATGGACTGTTTAAGAAAGCTTTCTCGCTCTTCCCAGTTTTCTAGTTTCGTAGCGACCTCTGCCATCACATAATAAATGCGATCTCGATTATCGAAGTTCTTATCGTCCTTCAACATTTTCTCAAGCTCTTCATAAGCAGAGCTCTCATCCATTAAGTCAACATCGTAGCTACGCGCCTGCCATAATTGAGCATTAAATAGTAGTTCGTAGGGTGGGCCTTTACGTATTACTTTGGAAAAAAGCTGACTAGCTTCAAAGTCGTTTCCTAAGCTGGATTGTAATTGGCCGCAAATATACAGCCAGCGCAGCTCCTCTTCTTTGTTTTTAGTCTTATCTGCCGCCTGACTTAAGAGTTGATAAGCATTCAAATAGCGGTCTTGATCAATTTCCAGTACGGCAAAAGAGGCATAAACGTCTGCATTAATATATTTGGATAGAACTCTATCACCATAAATTTTCTCGAAACGCTGCTTGGCAGCCACAAAATTCCCAAGTGCTGTTTCTGTTTTAGCGGCCCACAGTTCCGCCTCTAAGCGAACTTCTGGTTTGCGAAATTCTTGAATCGCATAATTAAAGGTTTCTAGGGCCAGCATATAGTCGCGATCGTAAAAACGGGCTTTCCCAATTAACAAATAGGCGTTATCAATATAAGTATTACGCTGTTTATTCTCAATCATCATCGAATGATTGGTAATAACCTTGGTTCCTTTTTCTATGGCTAGCTCTAAATCTGGCTTTACCGCACTAGCTCCTTTTTCGTCACGGCCTGGGTATATTTTAAGAAGTTTATCAAAGTCATCCTTATTCTGACTTTTCATCCCAAGTTCTGCCTTAATCAAGGCCTGCTCTCCATTAAATAAAGTATTGTATTTACTTACCATTCGGTGATAAGTACGCGCTACAAAAGTATCCTTAGTACGCGAACAAGATGGAAGCACGCTTAAGGACAATAGGATTAATATAAGATATGTAAAAGCTCTCACGGGGATTACCTAATACGGAGTGAATGGGATTAACTTACAAAAAGCAAAAATATTGTAATAATTAGCGAAGCGCGAAGCAAAGAGAGATAAGTTTTACTTAATCAGATAAGGAGGCTCCCGATTTAATCTAAAACCAAGCGCAATTTGTGCGGAAATTCACCTTCAACTGATAAGGGTTTAAGCAAGAAATTTAAAGTGGTGGCAGCAATTGCTAAGTTAGCGGGAGAGTCTTCACTCACTTTAAGTATCCCTATTCAAAATATAAAGGAGACTTTTAAGCTTAAATTGATGTAGAATTAAGGTTCTTTCTCTTTAAAAAAGAAATTGACATCCTTTTTCTGATATTTGCCTTTATAATGGCTTTGGAAAAAAAAGAGAAGAAAAAAGTAATCACCAAACTGCGTAATAAGTACCGTTTGGTAATATTGAACGATGACACCTTTGAGGAAAAACTATCCTTTAAGCTTAGTCGCCTAAACGTTTTTGTCTTCGCGGGCCTTTCTGTCATTCTCCTTATTGCAAGTACGACCTTATTAATCGCTTTTACACCACTACGAGAATATATACCCGGCTATTCGAGCACCGCCTTAAAGAAGCAAGCTATTGAATTGGCTGCCCTAACCGATAGTTTACAAGAGCAGTTAGCATATAATGACCTTCATATGCTTAACCTCCGTGGAATTATTGAGGGCAACAATCCTCTTGACTTAAGCGATAGCCTAGTCGTTGATAGTGTAAAGAAAGCTAACGTAGAGCTAGGCCTAAGTAAAGATGATTCTATTTTACGAAAAGTAGTAGAGGAAGAAGAGCGTTTTAGCGTACCTGTGGGACAGTCATCGCGATTAAACATAGAAAGTATAAACTTCTTTACGCCTTTAAAAGGACTGGTAACTAATAGTTTTTCGGCAGAGGAAAACCACCTCGGAGTAGATGTAGTTGCTAAAGAAAATGAGGTGATTAAGTCGGCCCAAGATGGAAGAGTGATATTTGCAGAATGGACCGCTGAAACTGGCTATGTTATAATTATTCAGCACACGGATAAGTTTGTGAGCATTTACAAGCACAATTCTGCTTTACTAAAAGCGCAAGGCGAAGACGTTAATGCTGGCGAGCCCATCGCCATTATCGGTAATACCGGCGAGTTAAGCACGGGGCCTCATTTACATTTTGAACTGTGGTATAATGGTTTTTCGGTTGACCCCGAAGAATATATTCTCTTTTAAGAACAGTCTTTTTACTTCTTGCTAGCTTCAAAAGCCTGATCGATACTCAAGCTTTCTTTCTTGCTGGCTGCCACGGCAAGGGCATCGCAACGTTCGTTTTGTGGGTGTTCGTTATGACCTTTTACCCAATGAAAGGTCGGCTTATGCTTTTGCAGTTCTGGAAGAATCATTTTCCAGAGGTCCACGTTCTTTTTATCCTTAAAGCCCTTTTTTACCCAAGATAAAAGCCAGCCTTTGTTAATTGCATCTACCACATACTTAGAATCAGAAACGATATGAACCTCATGGCCAGGGCTTTTTAAGGCTTTTAGTCCCATTATCACCGCTAATAGCTCCATGCGGTTGTTGGTTGTTAAACGAAAGCCTTGGGCTAGTTCCTTCCTTTTGCCTTGAGCTTCAAGCACCACACCATAACCTCCCGGGCCAGGGTTTCCCCTAGCTGCGCCATCCGTGTAAATAAAAATTTGCATTAATTCTATTAAAGGTCGGGAAGCAAGTATTCGATTACTTCAGGATAATGCTTGTACTCAAGCTCTCTAACTTTATAATCTACGTCTTGCCATTCGTCTTCAAAATCCACTTCAACCTCTTCTTGAAAGATAATTTCACCCTCATCATAGGCTTCACTAACGTAATGAATGGTAATTCCGCTTACTTCTTCCTCATTTTCTACAACCGCCTGATGCACATATTTACCATACATTCCTGCCCCACCATAATCAGGTAAAAGGGATGGATGAATGTTTATAATCTTCTTCGGGAAGTGCTCGATTATTTCGGTTGGTATAAGTCTTAAATAACCGGCTAAAACAATAAGATCTGGCTTTAAGGATTGAAGCTTTCTGGCTAACTCTCCTGATTCAATTAACTGATTTTCAATAACAAAACAGCTTACTCCAAGTTTACGAGCTTTATCAATCACACCGGCTTTTTTGTTATTGGTAATGATGGCATCCACTCTTGCAAGATCGCTATCTTCGAAGTAGCGAACAATGTTTTCTGCGTTAGTTCCTGAGCCCGAAGCTAGGATAACAATTTTCTTCATGAGGTCTTTTGATGAAACGAAAATACAAACTATGTGCAAACCAATTGCTTTTTAATCACGTGCTTTTTGAATTATTTCCTTTCTTTGCAGCCTATATTTAAAAAAATTATCATGTCAGACATTGCTTCTAAAGTTAAAGCTATCATTGTAGACAAGCTAGGAGTGGACGAAAATGAAGTTACTACCGAAGCTAGCTTTACGAACGATCTAGGTGCCGATTCTCTAGACACCGTTGAGCTTATTATGGAATTCGAGAAAGAATTTGATATTCAAATTCCCGATGACCAAGCGGAAAACATTACCACTGTAGGCCAAGCTGTGGCTTATATCGACGAAGCTAAGAAGTAAAATTCTATGGAGCTGAAAAGGGTTGTAGTAACCGGTTTAGGAGCATTAACTCCTATCGGAAACAACGTGGAAGCCTATTGGCAGGCACTGCTAGCAGGAAAAAGCGGTGCGGCCCGTATTACGCGCTTCGATCCTGAAAAGTTTAAAACGCAGTTTGCTTGCGAGCTTAAGGATTTCAACGTAACTGATTTTATCGATCGCCGAGAGGCCAGAAGAATGGATCGCTTTAGTCAATACGCAATGGTTACTGCCGACCAGGCAGTGATTGATGCAGGACTAAACGATTTAAATTTTAATCCCGATCGCATTGGTGTGCTTTGGGGATCTGGTATTGGAGGAATCGACACCTTCTTAGAAGAGTGTATGGCTTTTGCCAAAGGAGACGGTACTCCGCGGTTTAATCCTTTCTTTATCCCGAAAATGATTGCTGATTTGGCCCCAGGCCATATTAGTATCAAGTACGGATTTAGGGGACCTAACTATTCGACAGTATCGGCTTGTGCCTCTTCCACTAATTCCTTAATTGATGCTTTTAACTACATCCGCCTAGGCAAAATAGATGTTTGTCTTGCTGGAGGTAGTGAAGCTGCGGTTAACGAAGCGGGCATGGGAGGTTTCAACGCAATGCATGCCTTAAGTACTCGAAATGATTCACCCGAAACAGCCAGCCGCCCCTTTGATAAGGATCGTGATGGTTTTGTATTAGGGGAAGGTGCAGGCTGTATTGTTCTCGAAGATTACGAGCACGCGAAAGCGCGTGGTGCCAAAATTTATGCCGAACTCGTGGGTAGCGGTATTAGTTCAGATGCTCATCACATCACTGCTCCACATCCTGAAGGATTAGGTGCCAAAAGTGTGATGGAACAAGTTCTAGAAGAGTCAGGTCTTTCTCCATCGGATATTGATTATATCAATGTACATGGTACTTCGACCCCTCTAGGAGATGTTGCTGAGCTTAAAGCGATTAAAGATGTCTTTAAAGAAGATGCTTTTAATCTCAATATTAGTTCTACCAAATCGATGACCGGCCATTTATTAGGTGCGGCAGGTGCTATTGAAGCGATTGCTGCAATTTTAGCAATCAAAAACAATGTAGTGCCACCTACTATTAATCACAGTACGGTTGATCCAGATATTGATGAAAGGTTTAATTTAACCCTTCATCAAGCTCAAGAAAGAGAAGTAAGAGCGGCCATCAGTAATACTTTTGGCTTCGGAGGACACAATGCTTCCGTTCTTTTTCGTAAGTTAAGCTAACACTTGCCAGGATGTTTTTTACTTGGTTAAAATCTTTTAATTCCCGCCCGGTAAAAGGCGGGAATTTTTATTTACAAATCAAAGCCATCATTAAGGTTGAGCCCAAAAATATCGAGCTCTACGAGCTTGCACTAATTCATAGCTCGGCCTCCAAGGAAATAAAAGGGCAAAAGCTAAATAATGAGCGCCTAGAATTTTTAGGCGATGCCATTTTAGGAGCTGCAATTACCGATTACATTTATCGTAAATTTCCCTTAAAGGAAGAAGGTGATCTTACCAATTTACGGAGTAAACTTGTTAGTCGCAGGCATCTTAATGAATTGGGCTTGGCCTTAGGGCTAGACCAACTTGTGAAATATACTCCCTCTCGCGGAACACGTGCTAAATCGCTGTACGGCGATGCTTTTGAGGCCCTGATAGGTGCTTTATATTTAGATCTTGGCTATCAAGAATGTTGTCACTTTTTAGAGAAGGGTATCTTAAGTAAAATAGATCTTAAAGGACTGGATGAGCGCTTTACCAGTCACAAAAGTGCCGTATTAGAATGGGGACAAAAGACGCGGCAGCCTATTCGATTCGCTGTAATTTCAAGCGAAGGAGAAAGTCATGATCCTCTCTATCACGTGGGTTGTTTTAAAAAGCAAGAGCTGCTTGGGAAAGGATCGGGAGCTTCTAAGAAAAAAGCCGAAGAAGAAGCCGCTAAAAATGCTTTTAAAGTATTAAACTTAAGCTATGCCGAAACATAAATTAGAACTTGGAAGCTGGCCAGAGAATACCATCACTGGCTTTGGAGTTTACTCCGATCTTCAAGTTTTAAGTCTTGTTTACCAGCTAAATAAACACCCCCTCTTTCATTTTCGACGCTTAGAAAAAGATCTGTGTAAAAATAACACTAAGGCTGCTTTTAATTTTATACTTTTCGGCTTTTCTAATAAAGACTTAAATCTAGAGTTTCGATTAGCGGAAAATAGTAGTTACCAGGGTGTACTAAAGCAAATTGAGTTAGATTCACTTTTTAAAGATGAAAAAGAAGTAAAAGGGCAAATCTTATCTACCAAGGAGCGGTTTAATTACTTACTTTGGTTAGAAGCGGAGGATAAAGAAGTAGAGCAAATAAAAGCCATAGCTGCGGCTTTAGTTTCTTTGAAAGCCATTAAGCTTTCCCAAAAGCTCTCAGAAAAACAGATAAGCAGCTTAAAAAAATTACTAAATAATTAAAATGACAAATAACAAAGCAAAGATTGTTGCCACCTTAGGACCTGCCTCAAGCGATTATAATGTTATGGTGGAAATGGTGAAAGCGGGCGTTAACGTATTTCGCATCAACTTTTCGCATAGTGACCATGATAGTGCTCGAGAAATAGCAAAGAAAGTTCGCAAACTAAACGATGAATTAGATACCAATGTTGCTATTCTAGCAGACCTTCAGGGACCAAAATTGCGTGTTGGAAATGTAGAAGAAGGCGCTATTTTAAAGAAGGGTGATATCTTAAGCTTTACCAATAAGGATGAGCTTGGAACGGCTAAACAGGTTTTTATGACCTATCAGCAATTTGCTTCAGATGTAAAGATTGGCGACCGCATTTTAATTGATGATGGTAAAATCTTACTTGAAGCGACTCACAGTAATGGCATTGATAAGGTAGAAGCGAAAGTAATACAAGGAGGACCACTGAAGTCTAAAAAAGGAGTAAACCTGCCCAGCACTCGCATTTCCTTACCCTGTTTAACAGACAAAGATCTTGCAGATCTGGAAGTGGCAATGGAACTTGCGGTAGAATGGGTAGCCCTATCTTTCGTAAGAAACCCCAACGACGTTTACCAGTTAAGAGACATTCTTCAGAAAAACAATGCCCTTTGTCATATCATATCTAAAATTGAAAAACCTGAGGCGGTTGTAGAAATTGATGAAATTATTGAAGCGTCAGATGCCATTATGGTAGCTCGTGGTGATTTAGGTGTGGAAGTGCCAATGCAAGGTGTTCCCCTAATCCAAAAGATGATTGTAAATAAATGCCACCTTCAATCTAAGCCAGTGGTTATTGCAACGCAGATGATGGAAACTATGATTGAGCAACTCACGCCTACCCGCGCGGAAGTTAATGATGTTGCCAACTCAGTTTTAGATGGTGCTGATGCGGTAATGCTAAGCGGTGAAACCTCTGTGGGTAAATATCCCGTAGAAGTTATTGAGGCCATGTCTAAAATTATTGCACACGTAGAAGAAAGTGGACAGGTAAGGGTAAATGAAGAGAACCCGCCGCGTTACCGTAACCGTAGGTTTATTACTGATTCTATTTGCTACAATGCCAGTAAAGTAGCGGATCAGATTGGTGCCTCTGCTATTTTAACCATGACATTTAGTGGCTACACAGCCTTTAAAATTGCTGCACATCGACCGAAGAGTAATATCTTAATGTTTACTTCTAATCGTAACATTCTTAATACCATGAGCCTGCTTTGGGGCGTAAGAGGTTTCTTTTACGATAAGATGGTAAGTACCGACGAAACCTTTCAAGATATTAAGGATATTGTGGTAAATAAAGGACTGGTAAGTGGTGGTGATTTAATCGTGAAAATTGCTAGTATGCCAATAGACGATAAGGGAATGACCAATATGATGAAAATTACCTCTATCGAGGACAATTAATAGTAGGCATCTCGCCTTGAGCATTAAATAAAAAGCGGTTATCAGAAAATATCCTGATAACCGCTTTTTTCTTTTAATAGATCTCAAAGACTCGCTTAATAAGCAGCTTTAAATTGGTTTAAGAAATTTAGATCATTCTCAAATAAAAGCCTGATATCTGGAATTTGATAGCGATGTAAAGCAATACGCTCCACTCCAATCCCAAAAGCGTAGCCGCTATATTTGGTGGAATCAATACCATTATTTTCTAAAACATTGGGGTCTACCATTCCACAGCCCAAAACTTCAAGCCAGCCGGTACCCTTGGTCATTCGGTAATCGCGTTCGTTATTTAAGCCCCAATAAACATCCATTTCTGCACTGGGCTCGGTAAAAGGAAAATACGACGGACGTAACCTTATCTTAGTCTCCGGTCCGAAAAACTCTTGCGCGAAAAAAAGAAGCGTTTGCTTGAGGTCTGCGAAGCTAACTCCTTCGTCTATATATAATCCTTCAATTTGATGGAAAAAGCAGTGTGAGCGGGCTGAAATAGCCTCGTTTCGAAATACTCTGCCAGGTGAGATAGTTCGGATGGGAGGCTTTTCATTTTCCATAACTCTCACTTGTACGCTAGAGGTATGAGTGCGTAGAGCCCAGTCAGGATCTTTAGCGACGAAAAATGTATCCTGCATATCTCTGGCCGGGTGCTCCTGGGGGAAGTTTAAAGCCGAGAAATTGTGCCAATCGTCTTCCACCTCTGGTCCCACACTGGAATTAAACCCTATCCTTTTAAAAATGCCTACAATTTCATTCTTCACCAGGTTTACTGGGTGCCTAGAGCCCAAGTTCGAAAAGTTTGCCGGTCGGCTAAGGTCAAGCCCAGATGCACTTTCATCCAAATCTTCGAGGGAGGCTTTTAAAGTAATTATCTTATCCTGCGCCGCTACTTTAAGGGCATTGAGTGGTTTTCCCCAAGTTCTTTTATCATCAGGACCTAGTTCTCTAAAGTGATTAAATAAAGCAGTAATCTCTCCTTTTTTGCCGAGCATTTTTACTCGCCAAGACTCTATATCCTCAATCTTTTTTGAAGAAAATGAAGTAATTTCTTGGCTCAATAAATCTATTTGTTCTTTCATTCTCGATGCTAAATACTTATTCCCTCCGTTAATTACTATATTTGAATCCGCAAAGATGAAAATTATTCGGCTTATATTATGGGCAATTTGATAAGACTATTTATTGTTGGTGCCTTTTCGGTACTACTTTTTGGAGGCTGCTCCACTGATGACAGGGATTTTTCCCTTGATTTATATCTAACCGTTGAAGATGGTACTGTTGCTGCGCAAAATGCTTTAGTTCGAATATATGCCCCGGTAGATAATACTACCATTGATTATTACCTTTACAGTGATGCGAATGGTAAAGTGTCCATTACCTTAAAAAATAAAGCGGTAGTTGAAATTGTTGCTACCAAAAACCCCTACAAAACTTGCACCTTTGCAGAACTAGAAAGAGGGGTGAAAACGGTTTATCTCGAGTTAAAAAAATTCAATGACGTCGAAAACGGTTGTCGCGATGATCAATAGATTTATGAAAAAGACTTTCTTATCCCTGTTAGGATTAGGATTAATAGTTGGGGCCTGTGAGTTTGATGACTTAGAACCCGACTACCCTTTTACCATTATCGTAAAAACTATGAGCGACTCCACCAGAGTGCAAAATGTACTAGTGGAAGCTGCAGCGCCTGTACCTGGTAACAAAGTTTGGCTTTCTGGCTTCACTAATGTAGAGGGTGAAGTAAACTTTAAATATGACCTCGCCGCAACTCTTTCTATTCGAGCTAGCCGGGGAGAGCGTCCGGATTACACTTGGATTGGTTGTACCGAAGTTCGTCTTTTACCTAATCAGCAGGTAATTAAAACAGTTTATTTAGAGCCTTATGACAGCCTTCTAATTGGCTGCTCTTTTGATTAAGCTAATTAATTCCAAAGCTCTTCCTCGTCAAAATAACGCAGAATAGCTTCCTTCATTAAAATACTTTGCTCACCTGCCTTTAGAGCAGGTAGCTTTTCTACTAATTCGTAGTGAGGCCATCCCTGTTCATCCGCTCCCACCAATTTATAATAACCATAAGGCGTTAATAATCTGCAAATTGCGATATGTAAAAGATCTAATTTTTCATCTTTTTTAAAGCGCCTTTTGTCAATACCCAACTCTCTTACTCCTATTAAAAAGAGTATCGCATCTAAGTCTGGTTCTTCACCATCACTAAATTTTAGCTTGATTAATTCCGTTAATCTTTGCCAATCCTCTTTATTTGCTTTGTCCAGCATTTTTTTTCTTTAAATTCACAAGCTCAATATATAATCAAGCTTGTCCACATTAGACATCATCATTCTCGTCCCCTTAGTCTTCGGTATCATCAAAGGCTTCTCACGTGGCTTTATCCGTGAAATTGCTGCTCTTACAGGCTTGTTCCTTGGCATCATAACCTCCTACCTTTTATCGGAGCACCTTTTTCAATATTTCACTATTTATTTTCAATCGGCAGACTTTGAACTACGCATTATTAGCTATGTAGTTGTATTCTTTCTCACCATACTATTAATAAATTTTATAGCTACTGCCCTCACGCGTACTTTAAAACTTGTCGCTTTAAATGGCATCAATAGAATACTGGGTGCAATTCTGGGTTTTGCAAAGTGGCTAATCATTCTTGGTCTGGTTATCTTTATTGTTAACCGAGCGCAAAAGAATAGTCCTATTTTCCAAAAATCCACTCTCGCTGAAAGTAAATACTTTAAGCTAATAAGCAACTACGGCGAAGAAATCGCCGCAGCCCTTAAATTTGATGAGGTTCTCGATAAGCAATACCTCATAAAAGACGCTGACTAGCCAGTTATAGCTTTTATTCCTGGAAGTGTTTTGCCTTCTAAAAACTCCAGCATTGCTCCTCCTCCTGTACTCACATAACTCACTTGATCTGCTAGTCCAAACTTTTTAATCGCCGCAACAGAGTCTCCACCCCCTATTAATGAGAAAGCTCCTTTAGCGGTAGACCCAGCAATAAAATTTGCCACCGCTTTCGTTCCCTCCGCGAATTTATCCATTTCAAAAACCCCCATTGGGCCGTTCCATAGTATCGTTTTGGAAGCTAAAAGTACCTCACGAACAGACTCAACTGCCTTAGGGCCAGCATCTAAGCCCATCCAACCATCAGCAATATCCTTCGAGCTACTTAGCTCAGTATTCGCATCATTACTAAAGGCATCCGCTACAATACTGTCTTCTGGTAAAAAGATTTTCACTCCTAGCTCCTTTGCTTTTGCTAAAACTTCTTTAGCTGTTTGAAGGTAGTCATCTTCTACCAGGCTATTACCTACCGAGCCACCTTCTGCCTTAATGAAAGTATAGGCCATGCCCCCACCAATGATCAAATTATCTACCTTTTGTAATAGGTTTTCGAGGATGCTAATTTTTGAAGAGACCTTAGCTCCACCAACTATGGCTGTTGTAGGCTTACGGTTTCCTTCTAAAACTTTGTTTACGTTTTCTATTTCACTTTGTAAAACCCTTCCAAAAGCTTTGTGATTGGTAAAGTAATCCGCTACAATAGCAGTTGAAGCATGCGCTCTATGGGCCGTACCAAAGGCATCATTAATATATACATCACCATTTTGCGACAGTCTATTCGCAAAGGTCACATCTCCTGCAGTCTCCTCTTTATAAAAGCGGAGATTCTCTAAAAGCAAAATCGCATCTTGTCGGATATCTTTCGTTGCTGCAACCACGGCCTCGCCTATGCAATCATCAATAAAAAACACTTCTCTACCACTAATCTTCTTTAAATGAGCCACTAAATGATTTAATGAAAACCTCTCCTCTGGTCCGTTTTTAGGCCTTCCTAAATGGGACATCAAAATTGGCTTTCCCCCTTTAGCTAGAATTGCCTCAATGGTTGGTAAATGAGCCTGCATTCGGCTATCATCGGTTATTTCTAACTGGTCATTTAGAGGTACATTAAAGTCTACCCTCACTAAAACTCTCTTTCCTTTTAAATCTAAAGTATCTATAGTAGCCATTTGTGTTAATTTTGTTGCGAAAATACGAGAATGCTTGTTCGCGAGAAAGGCAATTAATAAAAGATATGCATTTAAAGGATATACCGGCATTAGCTGAATTAAAACAACAATTAGTAAAATCCGCTATCAATAATCGAAACGGACATGCTTTGCTATTTCATGGCAATTCCGCAGGTTTGATATTTCCTCTGGTGCAAGCCTACTGTCAGTTTCTCGCCTGTTTAAACCCAAAACAAGAGGATAGCTGTGGCCACTGTAAAAACTGTGTTCAATTTGAGAACAACAGTTATCCTGATCTACATTATTCCTTTCCATTTGCGAACAAGGATAAAGCGCCCAAAGGATTAAATGCCGATTATTATATGCGCGACTGGCTAGACTTTATAAAAGCAAATCGCTATTTCGCTTTGAATGATTGGTTAGACCACGCTGGTTTAAAAGGCAAATCGGCATTAATTAATGTGCATGAAGTCCGTAGAATTAATGAAAAGCTTAACTACAAGTCCTATTCCGGCGGAAAGAAATTTGTAATAATATACCTACCAGAATATATAAATGTATCTGCCTCAAATAAATTCTTAAAAACACTAGAAGAACCCAGTGATAATAGCCTAATATTTTTGGTGAGTGAAAACACCGAAACACTATTACAAACGATCACTAGTCGCTGTCAAAAAGTACATGTACCTCCTTTAAAGGCTCCAGATCTCGAAGACTTTCTACTATCTCAAGGAGTTGATAATGAAACGGCTAAGATAAGCGCATCCTTAGCTAATGGCTCGCTTTTAGAAGCATTACAGATTAGCAAAAATAATGAAAGCTATGTGGCCTATGCGCTCTTGTTTCAAAACTGGATGCGTGGTTGTTATAGCGCCAAAACTAAAGAGATCTTTACCTTCGTTGATGAATTTGCCAAACTAGGCAGAGACCAGCAAAGAGAGGCTTTACACTTCTTCTTGGAGACTATTGAACTAAGTTTAAAAGCAGAAACTTTAAATCAAGAAGCTAGTCACCCTCTTTATAGCCAAATCGGCTTTAAGCTAAAAGGCTTTGCCTCAGTATTGCACTTTAAAAACAGCAAAGAAGCCTATGATGTGTTAAGTGCGGCCAACTCCGACATCCGTCGTAATGGAAACGTCAAACTTATAATGTCGGATGTATCCTTTAAGTTTAGTAATCTATTAAGGATGAAAGCCTAAATCAGACTTTCCTTAATTGATAAATGAGTGAACTCATGTTTTTCCTTTTCCTTCCTTTGCTATTGGAGATAAAGCCTTGAATAAAGGCTTTTACTGGTCCTAGACTTGAGGCCTTAATTTTTTCGCTTAGCAAAGACACATAATAACTGTCGAATGGCATGTTATATACTTCCTCCAGAATAAAACCTGAGTCTTCAGCCAATTTTTTCATATCTGATTTAGCAAAGTGCCATAAATGCAAAGGAACATCTAAGGCTGCCCAGTGATCTTTATAGTACTGCGCATCATGTGACTCGTGGTTAGGTACTGCTATAAATAAAACCCCCCGCTCTTTCAGTTTCATTCGAAAATAAGCCATACTCTCTTTAAGGTCCGGCAAGTGCTCTAAAACATGCCAAAGACTAATAGCACTGCAAGATTCATCTTCAACTTGGTTTCTATTCTCTACACTTAAGAGCTCCACGCCCTTTCTTTGTGCATTAGACCGCGCTACGGCAGAAGGCTCAATTCCGATCACTGACCAGTTTTTCTCCTTAGCTCTCGCTATAAAGGCACCGGTACCTGCGCCATAATCAAGTAACCTGCTATTATCTTTAGCCGCAGACTCAACCAGACTTAATTTCTTATTTAAAGCATAGTCTCTTACTTTATTATAAACCAAATCCAAAACGCTTCCCGTGCCATCTGTATGGCTAACATAGTCGTCACTTTCGTAATACGAAGCAAGTTTCTCCCCCTGCGGCTGTGGGTTTGTAAACCAAAAACCGCAAGACGAACACTCATCTATGTTGAAAATTTCTTTTTCACCACGATAGTAGGGAGCCTTTCGAACGCTATTAAAATCGCTATTTCCGCATAGCGGACATTCCTTTATCTTATTCATGTTTCACGTGAAACTAACGCCCCATATAAACTAATAGAACACTAATGTCAGCTGGAGAAACTCCACTAACCGCTTTAGCTTCCTTAATTGTGGCAGGTTTTATATTACTTAATTTTTCTCTTGCCTCGTAACTCATGCTTTTTAACAAAGAGTAATCGAAATTATTAGGGATCTTCAGGTTCTCCAGCCGATCCAATTTATTAGCATTATCAACTTCCTTATCTATATAACCACTATACTTTAATGCTATTTCCACAGAGTCTATATCTTCCTGAAGTATACCCTCTTCCTCTACCATCGTTGCTAAAGAAGACAAGTGCCTGAAATCTGAAAAACCTAACTGCGGTCTACTCAGAACCTTTTCAAATTTAACCGTTTGATCGATTAAGCTTAATCCCTTCGACTCCAAAACTGGGTTTATTTCTTCTTTCTTTACAGATAGGCCCTTTACATACTTCATCAGTAAAGCTTGTCGCGATTGTTTCACGTGGAACTCTGCTAATCTTTCAGAAGATAAAAGGCCAATCTGATACCCTTTCTCACTAAGTCTACTGTCTGCGTTATCCTGACGTAACAAAATCCTATGTTCTGCCCTGCTGGTAAACATCCTATAAGGTTCTTCTGTCCCTTTACTTACTAAATCATCAATCAAAACCCCAATATAGGCTTCATTTCGACCGAGAATAAAATCCTCTTTTCCTCGCAGCTTATTAACCGCATTAATTGCAGCTATTAAGCCTTGACAAGCTGCCTCCTCATAGCCTGTAGTACCATTTATCTGACCCGCGAAATACAATCCCTTTACCAACTTGGTCTCGAGTGTCTTCCTTAATTGAGTTGGTTGAAAGAAATCATACTCTATGGCATAGCCTGGCCTAAAAATCTTCGCATTCTCAAAACCAACCACTTTGCGTAAAGCCTTCTCCTGAATATCTTCTGGTAAGGATGTACTAAAACCATTAACATAAACCTCAACTGTATTCCAACCTTCGGGCTCAACGAATATTTGATGTCTATCTTTATCCGCAAAACGGTTAATCTTATCCTCTATACTAGGACAGTATCTAGGTCCAGTACTCTCAATTGCACCATTAAACATTGGACTCCGGACGAAACCTTCTTTTAATGTCTCATGTACTTCTGGATTCGTGTATGTTATATAGCAGCTTCTTTGTTTTTCCAAAGGCTTCGTGTCCTTACTAAAACTAAATTTCTCAGGAAAATCATCACCCTTCTGCTCTTCCATTTTGCTATAATCCAAACTACGTCCATCCACCCTTGGTGGCGTACCGGTCTTCATTCTACCCGCAATAAAACCTAAGTCCTCCAATGCTTTAGTTAAACCCACTGAAGCCCTTTCGCCTGCTCTACCACCACCATATTGCTTCTCACCAATATGAATTAAACCGTTTAAGAACGTTCCGTTTGTAAGAATTACCTTAGGTGCATAGAAACTAGTGCCAATAGCACTCTTGACTCCCTTTACGGTATTACCTTCTGTAATAAGATCCACCACCATATCTTGGAAAAAATCCAAGGTTGGAATCGCTTCTAATGCAAGACGCCACTCCTCTGCGAATCTCCAACGATCACTTTGCACCCTTGGAGACCACATTGCAGGACCCTTACTACGATTTAACATCCGAAACTGTATCGCCGTTTTATCCGTAATGATTCCGCTTAATCCACCTAAGGCATCGATCTCACGCACTATCTGTCCTTTGGCAATTCCTCCCATCGCAGGATTGCAAGACATCTGTCCGATCGTTTGCAAATTCATTGTAATCAGTAGAGTACTAGCACCCATTCGTGCCGCAGCGGCAGCCGCTTCAGCTCCAGCATGACCTCCACCAACTACTATAACCTCATAATTCTTATCCATTACTAATGCTAATTACCTTTCTAACAAAGATTTGGGCCGCGAAATTAAACAAATATTCTCCTCCGCTTTCATTCTATCAAAATCCCCCGGGGACTTATCATCAAAGCCAATACAATGTAAGAGACCGTGCACCATAACTCTATCTAACTCATCCGCGAAAGCAACACTATAAGCTTTTGCATTTTGCGCAATTACCTCGTATCCTAGAAACATTTCCACTTTTAAACCTAAACCTTCAGAATGATCCATTGTAATTATATCTGTCGCATAATCATGAGACAAAAAATCCATATTAAGCCTTCTAATGGAATCATTGTTTAGTAAATGATAAACTAATCGACGAATCTTAAAACCGCGCTCAGAAGCCACTGAAATAAGCCAAATTTCCAGGTCTTTCTCAAAATTTTCGACCTCTGGCAGTTTTTCACCCGTAAAAGTAATCTTGGATTTCATTATTTCTGATAAAAAGGATTCATCAGTAAAGGACTTAAACGAAGTATATCATTCTGCTTAAGTTCACTTTCTTTTTGTTTTTGCGAAAGATCGCCATTACGCATTTCTAAATCCAACGAAGATTTACTTTCCCGTTCATCTTTTTTCTTCCTTTCCATATTCGCTTTCTCACTTTCCAATAAGCGAGACTCCACTCTTTTAAAACGTTCTATATATTCAGAGAACTTTCTATCCAAAAGCAAATCCTCCATCTCATCAAGCTCCTTTTCTAAAGATTTAGCTTCGCCATTATTTTCACCACCTTCTTTATCCATCTCTTTTAATGCCTCACGCAAAGATTCTTGTTCACTAAGCACTTGTCCCAAGCTTTTCCCATTTACACCTTGTCCCTTTGAACCAGGTTTAGATCCCTTCTCCAACTTCTCCATCATTTTTCCCATCTTGCCAAGCTTCTCACTCATACTTCCCGGTTTAGGTTTTCCGCCCCCTGGCTTCTCACAATTTTGCTTACCCTTCTTTTTGCTGGCCATCATTGACATCATATTCTGCATAGACGCGTCCAACAAAAGAGCCAATTCATTTGCCGACATCATGCTAAACTGGCCTGCACTTGCGGCTTTCATCAATTCCACTTCCTGTAGATGACCCTGTGCCGATTTCAGTTGACCTTGCATTTCATTTAGCTCCTTGAAGACCTTATCCTTAATCTCAGGAGCCTTTTCACTAAGCGCAATTAAGCTATCATTTATCACCTTACTATTGGCAGATAAAACGCTCCCTTTCCTTAACAGAGAGCGAAAAGCCGGATCACCTTTATCCAAACTACCCACGCTCTCCTTGTAAGCCTCGATGTCCAAACTATAACGCTCTAAATTTTCAAGAATCCTACGAAGCGCCTTCATATTCATTTCTAAAGCCTTGGCCTGCATCCCCTCCATCATAGCGGACAGCGACTTGCTCATTTCGCCCGCATTCTCGCTTGCTTTGTCCTTACTTTCTTTAGAATCACTACTATTATTTTGTTCTTGCGCCTCACCTGCTTTGTCCAGATTCTCTTTTAAAGATTCACTTTCCTTCTTGAAATCTTCTTTCTCCAATAAGTCTGATAATTCCTTTGAATCTTCTGAAAGCTCCTTTAATTTCTCCTCCAAAGATTCCGCCATTTTCTTCGAATCCTCAAGCCCTTTATCCGTGTTATCAGCATCTTCCTTTAGGCTCTCAGACAGCTCTTTATAATCTTCAATAGTTTGGAGCATATCTCTCTGAAATAAAAGATCTTTCAATAAGTCCTCCAGTCTTTCTTCCCTTCTCAGTTGTTCCTTGTTTTCTTGCTTTAATTGCTGAAGCTTTTCTTTTAGTTCCTCTTTTTCATTCTTAGATAACAAATCCTCAATCTCCTTTCTTAGCTGCTCAATCTGTTTTTCTGTATCGCTTAAAGTTTTTAATTGCTCCTTTAACTCTTTCTTTTTATCCAGCTCCTTCTCCACCAGCTTCTCCAATTGTTTGCGTCGTTTCTCGTTGGCGCTTTGCTTCTCTTCCAAGTCTCTTAAAAGATCCTTTAACTTCTCCTCTTCCCGCCAATCTTGCTTTTTAGACTTTGTATTCTCCAGGTTATTCAAACTTTCATTCAGCTCCTCTCTACTCAGTTTAATCACCTCGAAAGACTCCATTAAAGAAGCTTCTGACTTAGATTGCTTCGCTTTTCTTTCTTCTTTACTTAAAAGTCTGAGATTAAATGTTTCAGACCGAGATCGACTTGGACCATATAGCGTATTGTTGTCAGCCACTTCATAATATAAAGAATAGGATTCTCCGTTCGCATATTGCTTCAAATCTATAATCTCCTCATAAAAAGAATAGCTGTCCATGCTAATAGAGGTGCTTATTTCTTCATCATTTATCCTCTCCTGTCTTGTTAAACTAGATAAACCGAAATCGTCCCGTGCCCTTACCTGCACCACTATGCGGGTCGAATCCTCATCCATAAACCTATAAGTTGCCTCTATCTCTGGGCTTTTATCGCTTACGGGTTCTAGTTTCGAATTTTTAAAGAACAACCGATTTTCAAATTCATTACTTAAAACTATCCCATAATTTAGGCTCTTATCAAGTCTAAAGCTTACCCAACCCTCAACAATCGCCAAGCTGTCATTCTCACTTACTAGTAAAGCATTCTCAGTATTCTCTAGCTCAAACCGAAAGCTGATATCCGAACCTCGTAATACCTTGATATTTTGGCTATAAGATATTAGCTTAGGTTTTAAACCCGTATAGGCCGGTGGATTTACGAGCAAGTCTAAAGCACCGATGCGAGGACTTTTAAAGGTTCTAATTTCTATTGTTTCACTCCGATAACCCATTGCCTCGTACTGCAAACTGTAGTTTTGTGTTATATTCTCTAAACTAAGAAACCACACACCTTCCTTCTGTGCTAGTCGATAAAGTTGACCGTTTAATACGGCTGTCAGTTCCGTAGGCAATTTGCTTCCTTTCACATTTACCCGTAAATCCAAATCTTCCCCGTATTCTACCCAGTACTCCCCTTTTTCTGGAAGAAAATTAAAAGGGGCAGGTGGTGTAAAATCCTCTTCGTAGCGAAGTAAACGTTCACTGCTTCCTAAAACCAATCTACCTTGAGTACTAAAGGATAAAATTACTATTAGCGACACTGGCAAACTTAAAAACAAGGCCACTCGCGATAGGCTTTTCCAAGAGAGACTATCTTTAAAAGAATAAAGACTCAATTCCGAAGATTTCTGTTCAATCGCGGCAGTAATTAAATCACTTTGTTGATTGGAGAGTGCATCACCCAGTTGTAGCGTATTCAATATTTTGTCGTCAATCCCCTTTAGGTTTTTGCCAATCATCCTAGCCACCTCTTGATGGGACCTACGTTTCGCCAATTTAAGTATCTGCAGCAGCGGAAAAAGAAAATAATAAGACACCCCGAAAAGTCCTAAGCCGATACCACTAAAAAAAACAATTTTTCTTTGATTTTCAGACATGTACAAAAAGTACTCCGTGAAAATCATTAGCAAAATATAGCTAAAAAAAAGAGCTAGGAAAAGAGCTAATCCCCGAAGCATTCGCAGTGTGTAATACTTGCGTAGATAGGATTCAAGATTCTGTTTTAGCCCTTCGAAATTCTTCATAAGTCATTAAGCCTAAATTCAAAGGTAAGAAGCCTTTTATATAATTACCTTTGCCGCCTTTAAAATAGAGCTTTTATGGAATCAAATACAGTACGTGTCCGTTTTGCCCCTAGCCCAACTGGACCGCTCCACATGGGTGGTGTAAGAACGGCATTATACAACTATTTATTTGCTAAAAAACACAATGGTCAATTTATTCTTCGCGTAGAAGACACTGACCAAAGCCGCTTTGTTCCTGGCGCGGAAAAATATATTATCGATTCTTTAAACTGGTGTGGCATGTCGCCCGACGAAGGACAAGGCTTTGGCGGAGAATATGGCCCTTACCGCCAATCCGAACGTAAAGAGGCTGGTATCTATAATCAGTATGTACAGCAATTGCTAGACAGTGGTCATGCCTACTACGCTTTTGATAGCAGCGAGGAATTGGAAACTGTTCGTGAATTGGCCAAAAGCGCTGGTTCGCCCAATTGGCAGTACAACCATGTTACTCGAAACAGCATGCGAAACTCCATCACCCTTTCGGGAGAAGAGGTCCAAAAACTTTTAGAACAAGGTGCACCTTACGTGGTACGCATCAAACTTCCTCGTAATGAAGAAGTAAAGTTTGAAGATATAATTAGGGGCTGGGTAAAGGTAAATACCAATAATATGGACGATAAGGTTCTCTTTAAGTCTGATGGAATGCCTACTTATCACCTTGCCAATATTGTAGATGATCACCTGATGAAAATTAGCCACGTTATCCGCGGTGAAGAATGGTTGCCCTCCGCTCCCTTACACATCTTACTATACCGTTATTTTGGTTGGGAAGAAAGTCGTCCTCAATTTGCACATCTCCCGCTCTTATTAAAACCTGATGGAAATGGTAAATTAAGCAAGCGTGATGGCGACCGATTAGGTTTTCCTGTTTTCCCATTAGAGTGGCATAATACCGAGAATGGCGATGTATTTAGCGGTTACCGCGAAAAAGGGTATTTCCCCGAAGCTTTCGTTAATATGCTTGCCTTTTTAGGATGGAATCCTGGCACGGACCAAGAACTTTTTAATTTAGATGAACTCAGTGAAGCCTTTAGCCTCGAGAAAGTTCATAAAGCCGGTGCTCGTTATGACCACGATAAAACCAAATGGTTTAACCAACAGTATTTGCGTTTACTAAGTGATGAAAAACTTGGTGAAAGCTTACAAAGTCAAGCCTCCAAGCACAATATTGAAGTAGATCTTACTAAGGCCACCTCCATTGCTAGACTAATTAAAGATCGCGCCGTTTTCCTAAGTGACTTGTGGAAAGAAAGCAGCGTATTCTTTGTTGCGCCAACCGAATACGACGAAAAAACCACTCGTAAGAAATGGAATGAAGAGAGCCGTTCTTACCTTATTGACTTGCGGGAAATCTTTTTACAGCTTTCTACCTTCGATATAGCTTCTGTTGAGAAAGCCTTCAAATCTTACTTGGAAACTAAAAACTTAGGCTTTGGAAAAGTAGGGCCGGCATTTCGCTTAGCTGTTACTGGCGCAGGTATGGGTCCTTCTATGTTTGAAATTTGTGCCATTTTAGGAAAGGAAGAAAGCTTAGCTCGAATCGATACCGCTTTGGAAAAACTTCCTGCCTAATGGATAAAATAGCAGTGGAAGGCATCCGTTTATACGGATATCACGGATGCCTAGATGAAGAGGGCAAGATAGGCACCGAATACGAAGTTGCTGTTTATGTTTGGGGTGATATAAATGACTCCTATCAAAGCGATGATTTGCATGATACCATGGATTACGTAAGCATCAATCGCATTGTCCAAGATCATGTTTCTACTAGAGCCAAGCTAATTGAAACTGTGGCACAGCGTATAAGTGATACAATTTTTGAGGAGATGCCAAAGGTTAAGAAACTGAAAATTAAACTCTCCAAACTTCATCCCCCTATAAATGGTGATGTAAAAAAAGTAAGTATTGAATTAAAGCGCAAAAGGAAGAAGGATTAGAAGCTAGTTTTTTTATCTTCGCAGTCCTAAATGGTTCCGTGGCCGAGTGGCTAGGCAGTGGTCTGCAAAACCATCTACAGCGGTTCGAATCCGCTCGGAACCTCCCTAAGCAGCACTATTCATTTAGTGCTGCTTTTTTTTTCTCATAGACTTAAGCTCTCAAAAATTTTTAAAAACTGATAAATATCTTCTTTTAAAAGAAATCTCATTAGTATTTTTGCCTTCTATTTTTAATTGGTCTAAATAAGATATGAGCTTTTTGAGATACTTTGCCGCAGGAACGCTTTTACTTCTATCTGTAGTTTTAAAAGCAAATGAAAAGAATAGTAATGCCCGCATGATGGTGCACCTTTTAGACTATATAGCCGTGGATTATTCCATGGCTGTAAATCAAGGAAAGGTTATTAATAGTGCCGAATACAGCGAGATGTCGGAATTTGCCAGCACCATTGGTACTTTAGGTGAAAACTCACCCGCATCGGTTAAATCTGACATCAAATTACTTAGTACCTTGATCAAGGAAAAGGCTAGCCAAGAAAAGGTAAGCTCCGTTTCCAATTCGATAAAGCAAAAAATTATTTCCAGTTATTCCTTAGAGATTGCGCCCAAACGCTGGCCCCTTTTAAGTAATGGACGTCAGCTTTATGCTTTGCACTGCAAAAGCTGTCACGGTGAAAATGGTAAGGGAAATGGGACACTTGCCAATGGTTTAGACCCAGCACCAACCAATTTTCACAGTCCAGATAAGGCCAATGGTCTTTCTCCATTTCAAGCCTACAATACCATTCGTTTGGGAGTAAACAACACCGCCATGCGCGCTTTTGATGAATTAAGTGATGATGAAATTTGGGACCTAGCCTTTTACGTTTTAAGTCTTCCCCACAGTGCTAATAAAGTTCAAGCCAACGAACTAAATATCGCTGCAAGTTTTGGTTTAGAAGAGCTGGCTTCTCAAAGCAATATTGAATTAGCTTCTTCTTTAGGCTTGACCGGTGATTCACAAGCTATTGCTGCTCTGAGACTTTTTCCGAAAGAAATAGCAGAACAAAATAAAGGTAGTTACCTAGAACAAGCAATTGGTTATCTTAAAGAAGCAGATGCTGCTTACGCCAATGGCGATATTAGTGGCGCTCGTACCTTAGCCCTAACTGCCTATTTAGAAGGTGTAGAACCAGTAGAAATTCAATTGCGCGCTAGTGATGCAACCTTTTCCGCCCAATTAGAAGGTGAATTAGGCAAAGTGCGTAGTTCAATAGAAACTGGCAAAGATCCAGCTTTGGTATCTGCTCAAATTGAGAAGGGCATAAACATGATTAATGAAGCTAAAGTGTTACTTAAAGAGAAGACTTTCTCCGCTTGGCTGGCCTTTTTATTGTCATTTTCCATTATCCTTAGAGAAGGTCTGGAGGCATTTTTAGTAGTAGTAACCATTCTAAGTGTTGTGCGCGCTATTAAAATACCTAAAATTAATACCTATATCCACATCGGTTGGATTAGTGCGATTGTTGCAGGAATATTAATGTGGTTGGCAGCAGGCAAATTATTTACTTTTTCTGGCGCAGACCGAGAGCTTATGGAAGGTTTAGTTGCCTTATTTGCCGTTGGTGTTTTACTTTACGTTGGCTTCTGGATGCATAGTAAGTCTGAAGCTGGTAAATGGCAAGCCTATGTTAAAAACAAAATTCAAAACCTTGCCCGTAAGGAGAGTATGATTGGATTAGCTTTCCTTTCCTTTCTAGTGGTTTTCCGTGAAGCTTTTGAATCGGTATTATTCCTATCTGCCTTAAGCCTAGAAGTAGGAGAAGCGCAACAAAGTGCCTTTGGTGGCGGAATAGTGTTCGCTTTTATTCTTTTGGGAATAATCTCTGTATTGCTATTAAAGTATTCTAAGAAGCTTCCTATCGCCAAGTTGTTTAAATATTCTGCCATGGTTATTTCTTTCTTAGCGGTCGTTTTAACCGGTAAAGGTCTTAGTGCTATCCAAGAAGCAGGAAATATCAATATTACCGTCCTGCCTTTCGACTTCCGCTTAGATGCCCTAGGAATTTACCCTACTTACGAAACTTTGCTCGGTCAACTCTTTATTTTGGCTTTAACCATCGTTCTCTGGACCTTCGGTAACAGAACAAAAAAGCCCAAGGCCCAGCTTAATGTTAAAACTGCCTAAAGCAGGTTGCTAATAATTAAAATCAGTTAAGTTCGTTTCAAAATAAATTTTGATGCGAACTTTTCTTTTTTCAGTCTTACTAAGCTCTAGTCTAATTGCGCAAAATAGCGCTGAATCCTATCCTATAAAGCAAGTAACCGTTTACAAAAGTGGTGCGGAAGTAGAGAGACTAGCTCAACTAAACTTAAAAGCAGGTGAAAATAAGCTCACCTTCAGTGGCCTGAGCGCACAATTAGACCCTAAAAGTGTGCAAGTAAAAGGCTTAAGTTCTTTAAACTTGATTAGTATTAGCCACTCTAGCCTTAGCAATGATTCCCTAAAAAATCATCCTGAAATACAAGCACTTGAGCTACAAATTGAAGCTAAGCTGCAGGAACGACAAGGCATACTAGACCAAAAAGAAGGGCTATTGCTTGAGCAAAAATACTTAGAGAGCAATAGTAATTTAGGGGGAACTAATGGTTATACCTTAAGTCAACTAAGAGAGGTTAGTCAATTCGTTAAGCAAGAACGCAGTGCCAATGCCAAGGCAATTAGTAAACTAAATTTAGCACAAAAAGAGCTTCAAAAGGAAGTCTCAAATTTTCGGAATCAATTAGCTGAAAAAATCAAAGAATTACAAGCTCTAAACCGTAGCATTCACATAAGGCTAATTAGTCCTAAAGCACAAAAGCTAAGCTTAAGCCTTCATTATCAAATTTATCAAGCAGGTTGGAATAGTAATTACGATCTTAAGGTAAACAGTCTTGACCAGCCCATTCAATTAGCCCATAAGGCTGTTATCTATCAAAACTCTGGTGAAGATTGGGAAAATGTAAGCTTAGTATTAAATACCGGATCTATGCAAGCCAATGGTCAAATACCTAGTCTTTCACCAGAATATCTGATGCCTATTATTCCCAATAGTAATAGAGCCAAACCTTCTATGATGGCTGCAGAAATGGATTATCAGGCCAAAAAAGATAGTAGATTAAATGCCCAAGAAGGACTTACAGCATTTCGCGCTAATTCTGTTAAAAACAACCTTCTCAGCCGCAGCTTTAGCATTGCTAATAAAGTGACAATTTTTAGCGGTAAAAGCGAGACAAACCTTCTGCGAGATATAGAGATTCCTGCTATTTTTGAATATCAAGCAGTACCTAAGATTGATCCTTCTGCTTATTTGATCGCCAAAATCTACCAATGGACCGATTACAATCTAGAAGCTGGTGAACTTTCGCTGTATAATGCCGGAAACTTTGTGGGTAAAAGCTACTTAGACCCTAATTTGGGGCAAGACACTCTTGAGTTATCTTTGGGAAAAGATGATGACATTATTGTTAAACGCGAAACTTTAAAAGAAGAAGCTGGATCCAGCTTTTTAGGATCGCAGAAAACAGTTAAATATGCTTATAACTTAAGCGTATTTAATAAAAAGTCTAAGCCCATTACGATCGTTTTGATAGATCAAGTTCCACTTGCTAAACACGAAGATATAAATGTAAAAATGACTTTCGGTAAACTAACAGTAAGCGACCTAGCCGAGGGTAAAATTCAATGGCGTTTTAGTGTTCCCTCCCAAGAGAAGGTGAGTAAAAAACACCAATATCAAGTTAGTTATCCCAAAGATATGCGCCTTAACTTTAATTAGGATAATGCGTATCTGCTTTATGCTCTTCTAAAGAATTAAACTCTAAAAATACTATATCCGTTTGTGCTTCAAGAGTATGAAGTACTTGCGGATATATTTTTATCAATTGGGGTGCTTTTACACTAAGCGATTTGCTTTCCCCGGTTTTAATATGCTTAAAATTAAGCTTCACACTGCCACTTATAAGTAAAAGACTCTCTGGATTTTTTGCTGCAGACTTCCCTTCATGCCAATGATTTCCGCTAATGGAACCCGCCTTTCGACTGGCCAAAAGGTAACCTTCGCTTTTAATTGCATCTAAGGCGTAAGTACTGCCGTTTTCGTTACTAGATAAATGACTGATCTCCTGTAATTCGTACATAAATGACTCTTTAAAATATCAGCGAAAGAATCGCCTATCCCTAGATAAAATCTTAATTTCGTGGCACAAAAATACATTTATGAACCTCTCAGAGATACAAGACATTTTAAAAGATTTAGGGATCAAAGAAGTCAATAGTGGCAGTTCTACCGGACAAAACTCCTTTACTGTTGGCGACAACCTAATATCTTCTTTCACTCCCGTAGATGGACAGCTAATAGCCAAGGTTAGCGAAACCACTAAGGAGGAATATGAGCAAATTATTAAGACCAGCCAAGAGGCCTTTAAAGAGTGGCGTATGGTTACAGCACCAGCCCGTGGAGAAATTGTACGCCAATTTGGAGAAAAGTTACGTGAGAATAAAGAGTCTCTTGGTAAGCTAGTTTCTCTAGAAATGGGGAAATCGCTGCAAGAAGGCTGGGGTGAAGTACAAGAAATGATTGATATCTGCGACTTTGCCGTTGGTTTAAGTCGTCAGTTATATGGTTTAACCATGCACTCCGAAAGACCATTACATCGTATGTACGAGCAGTGGCATCCCCTCGGAACCGTTGGAATTATTTCTGCTTTTAATTTTCCAGTAGCGGTTTGGTGTTGGAATACTGCTTTAGCATGGGTTTGTGGTAATGTAACGGTTTGGAAGCCGTCGGAAAAAGTGCCTTTATGTGCTATCGCCTGTCAAAATATTTTTGCTGAAGTACTCGCCGAGAACAACTTACCAGAAGGAATTAGCTGTCTTGTTAATGGAGCCGTATCTACCGGCGAGTGGATGACTAATGATAAGCGTGTACCTTTAATTTCTGCTACTGGCTCTACCAATATGGGAAGAGAAGTAGGGAAAACTGTGGCCGGTCGTTTTGGTAAAACCATCTTAGAATTAGGAGGAAATAATGCCATTATTATTACCGAAAATGCCGATTTAGACTCAACTTTAGTGGGTGCAGTATTTGGTGCAGTAGGAACCTGTGGTCAGCGTTGTACTTCTACCCGTCGCTTGATCATACACGAGAACATTTACGATGAAGTGAAGGAAAAACTAAAATCTGCCTACTCGCACATTCGCATTGGTAACCCACTTGATACTAATAATCACGTTGGTCCATTAATTGACTCACTCGCCGTTGAAGCTTATTCTAACTCGATTTCTGCCATTAAAAACGAAGGCGGTACGATGTTAGTAGAGGGTGGTGTTTTAAAAGGTGAAGAATACCGAGGCGACTGTTATGTAAAGCCATGTATTGCAGAAGTGGAAAATCATTTTCCTATTGTGCAGCATGAAACTTTTGCTCCCATTTTATACATCATGAAATATAGCACCTTAGATGAAGCCATTGCGATGCAGAATGATGTTCCTCAAGGTTTGTCTTCCGCTATAATGACCACCAATATGCGCGAAAGTGAACAGTTCCTATCAGCAGTTGGTAGCGATTGTGGAATAGCCAATGTAAATATCGGTACCAGTGGTGCTGAAATAGGTGGCGCCTTTGGAGGTGAAAAAGAAACAGGCGGTGGCCGCGAAAGTGGTTCTGATGCCTGGAAAGGTTACATGCGTCGTCAAACAACCACCATTAATTATTCTACCGAATTACCTTTAGCACAAGGAATTAAATTTGATCTTTAGTACTAAGGTCTAAAGTATAAATCCATCCCAACCGCACTATATGTCTATCGAAAAATAGATCTGTAGTGCGGTTTTGCTGGTACCAATGGAGATAGCCTAATTCTAGGCTATGCTGATTTGAAAAACGGTGCTTCACCCCCAGATATAAACGGTTTTGATCGAAATACTTAAAAGTGGTATTGGCCGTATAATTTACTAGTAATTCTGCTGAAGTTTTTAAAGACCACGCCGTATTTATAGGATACTTATAAGCCAACATTATCCGCCAACGATTAATAAAACGTTTAAAGTCCAAATCTCCGTTATCAGGCTCTAAATCGAAGAGGCGATACTCGTGCTTTAAACGGCTGGAAAAGCGCTTCTTATGCCCGAATTTATAGCTAGCCCAAAAATTAAGACGTTGTTCTAAAACATGATTCTGAACCGATACATCGGCTAAAGAAGGGGAAAAAATTATAAAGTTTAAATAAGCCAATCCTAGGCTTAATTTATCGCTTGCCTTATAAGTTATACCCGCATAAGGTAAAGCTCTCTGTAAGGCCCTCTCTGGTTTAATAAAACGTCTTTCTTCAATCTCGATAAAGGCCGTCCAATACGGGCTTAACTTTAACTCCGCCTTAGCTACTAACCAGTATGAATTGCTTCTTTCCGTTTTATTCTGCGCGCTGATATTATTAGCTGCAAAAACCATCAAAAGGACGAAAAATAGCCGAGATAGCCGAGTATAGTAGGGCCTTCTTGCTTGCATGAGTATCTTTGAAGCACAAAATTACTATTAATATGAGTTCTAAAGGCCTAAAAGAAGATCGAATACACGGCAGTAGATATCCTTGGATTAATCGATTTCAGGAATATTTAGGGGAATTTGTGTACGGAGGTATTGACGGCAGTGTTACTACTTTTGCGGTAGTTGCGGGTTCTGCAGGGGCTAATTTAAGCAGCGAAGTGGTTATTATTCTTGGATTTGCTAACCTCATTGCCGATGGTTTTTCGATGAGTGTAGGTAGTTACTTATCTACCAAGAGTGAAAAGGAAAACTACAATAAGCATAAAAAAATTGAATATTGGGAGGTAGATAATTTACCTGAAAAAGAGAAGGAGGAAATTCGGGATATTTACCGTGCCAAAGGCTTTGATGGTGATTTATTAGAAGAAATAGTAAAGACTATAACTAGTAATAAAGACCGTTGGGTAGATGTAATGATGAAAGAGGAATTAGAGATGAGTGAAGAAACCAAATCACCATTTACCATGGGAGCAGTAACCTTTATGAGCTTTATCTTCTTCGGTTTTATCCCCTTAATTACCTATGTACTATCGTATTTCCAGCTTATTTCTTCAGAAAGTAATCTCTTTCTTATTTCCTCCCTTTTAACCGGTGCTGCATTTATTATTATCGGCTATTTAAAAGCATTGATAAACCAAACAGCAAATTTACGCAGTATCTTAGAAACTTTATTTCTAGGTGCCGCTGCTGCAGGGCTCTCTTACTGGGTAGGAAATGTTTTAGAAGCAGCCTTTCGTTAAACTAAAGGCTTCATTTTAGGTTTAATAAACATGGATCGGAAATACTACGTACTTACTACCCTTAATGTGTTGGCCTTAACCGGCATGATTGTCTTTAATTATTTGGCGGTTTCTTTACCCCTCAATAATCTTACTACCGGCGAAGTCTCTGATCTTTATCCCAATTTATTTGTACCTAGCGGCTTTACTTTTTCAATCTGGGGCCTTATTTACCTTATGCTTTTAGCTTCTTCGGTTTACCAAATTTACGCGCTTATCAAAAAGAATCAGCGTGCTCTGCTAGGCCAGTCACTTATTGGTTTATGGTTTGGGATAAGTAGTGTTTTTAATATTGCTTGGCTATATTCCTGGCATTATAAACTTCCCTCTATCTCCCTACTTATTATGCTGGGCCTACTTTTTAGCCTGATACAAATTTATCGGAATTTAGGCGTAGGGGTGCGTCAAACTAAGCATAGCGAACGTTTTTTTATGCACCTTCCCTACAGCTTGTATTTGGGCTGGATAAGTGTGGCTACCATAGCAAATGTTACGGCTGTGCTAGTGCATTACAATTTTAATGGTTGGGGAATTCCCGCCCAGTTTTACGCAGGTTTAATGATCTTAATAGCAGGATTGCTAGCCTTGTCCTTTTTACAATACAATGTAGACCTCTTTTATGCCTTACCAATAGCTTGGGCCTGCTTTGGTATTTACTACCGCTTTGCTTATCAGTCTACCGCAGCCCAACCATTAATTAGCAGCAGTGCTATTGCTGTAATTGCTTTACTAGTTTATAAGTATTTACGCTTACGCTTGAAAGCAAAAAATACCCGCGCCTACTGGTAAATTTTTGGTTTTTCCTGTTCTCTGTAAGGTAGAGCGACTGTGAATGTAGATCCCTTTCCTAAGTCGCTAGTTATCCGGATATATCCATTGTTTTGCTTAACGAAATCCTGGACAATCATCATTCCTATACCAGTTCCCATTTCATTATTTGTGCCGGGCAAGGAAGTCTTCTTATCTCTACTTAAAAGTTTCCTTATTTGCTCCTCAGTCATTCCTATACCATTATCCCTAATATGCAATAGGCCATATTTTCCATCTTCACTTACCCCGCTAGAAATGGTTATAATGCTGTTCGATTCAGAAAATTTAAACGCATTACTTAGGATATTTCTCACAATACTAGAAAGCTGATCTACATCCGCAAATAGCTGTATATTCTCTTCAACCAGTAAATCTAAATAAATCGATTTTTTCTTTAATAAAACGGAAAGCTCTAAACTTACTCGTTTAACCAAAGTATTTAGATTGACTGATTCCGGTTGTGATTTAACCCCTTCGAATTGTGATTTACTCCATTGTAGCAAATTATTCACCATCGAACTGGTTTCTTCTACCGAGCCTTTTAAATCATTTACTATTTCCTTTCTTTCCGCATGATTTAAAACATCCTGATCAATTAGGTCTAAAACCGCAATAATCTGATTAAAAGGCTGCTTCAAGTCGTGAGAGAGTATAGAGAACAATCGATTCTTTGATTGATTGAGTTCATTAATTTCTCTATAATTACTCTCTAACTCTATAAAGGACTTACGTAACTCTTCTTCTTTATTAGACAAATCCTTGTGTGAATCATTTAATGATTGATTGAGTGAAAGTATCCTTTTTCTTGATTTTTGTGATATTAACAAAATAATTAAAAGAATAGTAAATAAAATACTGATACCTACAATTACAATATTCTTTAATAAACTATCTTTTTCTTGTAATTTCGCATTAGCATTTACTATGGCATTTTGACTTTCAGATAACTCCTTTTCAAAATCTGCTATAATTCCTCTAACATCCAATAGATTAATTTCCTTTTTAATAGCTGCAAGCTCCTCTAAATAAGCCATGGCTTTCGGGTAATCCTTTTGGCGCTTGTAATAAGAGGCAATGTCTTCTAATATGCTTAAATCCTTTTCATAGCTATTAAGACCTTGCAGGGTAGAATCTATTTCGGTCCAATATCTTGCTTCCTCTTGCTCTGACCCCTCAATATTTTTCAAATAATCTGCTAAAGTTGCCTTACTGTATAAAATTTCAAGAGATTCTTTGTATTTAACTGATTCTTTTAAGGCAGCCCTGGCCAAGGAAACAGCCTCCTGATAATTGCCTTGCAAATAAGCACAATAGGCAAATACTTGTAAACTACTGCTAATATTAGAATATTCATTGTCTTTAGAAGCAGAAACATAAGCCTTTTTGGCATAATAATGTGCGAGGTCAAAAACTTGAACCTCAGCATAAAGCCAAGCTAAATTTAGAAATATAGCAGTCTTCATGTAAGCATGTTCCCCTCCCTTAGATAAAAAAGCACTTAAAGATTTATGATCAAAAACTAATGCTTCATCAAAGCGATTTTGCGAATATAAAATTGCGGATAGACGGTTGTAATAGAAGATATCATTTTCCTTTTTAGCACCGCGCTCAATATCTATTCTTCTGGTTTTATTAAGTAAAGTGATAGCAGAATTATATCGACCCATGTACTCCACGGTATTACTCTTATTGTAAATCGCAGTGCTTAAACCCTCTTTATCCCCAATACTTCTAAAAAGATTTATTGCTTTATCGGTATAGTAGAGCGAAGAGTCTAAGCTATTCTGATAATATAGCGCTAAGCCATACACATCATAGGCATATGCCAGATTATTCTTATCATCCGCTTTAAGTGCTTCTTGGATAAAAACTCTACCTTTTAAAATAGACTGGTCAATATCATCATCCAAATGATTAAAAACCGAAAAATATAGACTGTCTAAATCTACACTTGATCCAGTGTTCTTCGCCCCCAAGGGTATTAGCACGAGGCTAATAAAAATCACCAAGATGTAAAACTTATTACTCATGTATGAGAATGAGGTGCAAAAGTAATTAATTATAAAATATAATAATGTAAAATACTGATAATTAACCTTTTTAGAAATTCAAGGCTATATCTAGTTGTAATTTTATTTGTCGGCCTATTGCAAAACTACCGGATTCTCCAATTTGAAAATCAAAACGATCTAACTCATAATCGACGAAAACCATATGACCTTGATTGTCAGTTTTATAAGAAGCATATAGTAATAGGTCTTTGGTGATGTCCTTAATGGATAGAACACCATGAATACAAATTTGCTTCTTTTTGAGTGCTTCTATAGAATTACTTCGGAAAGTAATTTCAGGATATTCTTCACCAAATAAAAAGTGACTCGCTTCTACCAGCTGTTTGTCACGCTCTAAAATACCAGTTTTAATACCGTTTACTGGCCAGATAATTTCAAAATAACTAGCCTTAAGATTAAAGGGATCAAACAGAGCTTTGACCTTTGCCTCTTTAAAGAAACCCTTAACCTCACTAAAATGCAAATTAGTAGTGCTAAAATTATAGCAACTTCTATCTGGATTATAAGTGCTAGCTTGGTATTTCTTGCGGTCTATTAGACCCACAGATTGTGCTAACTTTATAAACACCCCTTTACTTTTCCTTTGAATTCAATCCCAATCCAATATTACGAAATTATTAACTATACCGAATTCAAGCCTCAATTTGAGTTTATCGCCATCTATGAAAATGGTTTTAGCCTTTGCTTAAACTTAAAATTTGCTTTGCAGCCTTGCTTTTATAAAGCCTTGTTATCTTAAATTCCTTAGTCCCTAATTAATGTGGTGCTAGAAGTGAAAATAAGCTTACTTTGTATAAAATATTTTAAAACATGAAAAAACTACTCATTGTACTTTTTGCCTTTCTGCTTTCCAATGGCCTATTTGCTCAAGAAAAGCGCGCAAGCCCTTTAATAAACAAAACTGCTAGCTATGAGAATATAGATATCAATATTAATTATGGCGAGACCTCCATGAAAGGGCGTGAGATTTTCGGCAATCTAGTGCCTTACGGAAAAGTATGGCGCACGGGAGCAAACGAAGCCAGTGTCCTTGAATTTAATAAAGATGTAAAGCTTAACGGCAAGTTAGTAAAAGCGGGTAAATACAGCTTATTTACTATTCCCGGTGAGGAAAGTTGGACTATTATTTTAAATAGTATTTGGGATCAATGGGGTGCTTACAATTACGATAAGAGTAAAGATGTGATTCGCTTTGAGGTAAAAGCACAAGACGTAGAGAAACACGAAAAATTAAATATTCTTCTAAGTGAAGAAGGAATGATTAAAATTATTTGGGAAGAAACTGCTGTAGAGTTTCAAGTGGAGAAGGCTTAATTTCCCCTCTGCAGCAGCTCGTATCGTAAGATTGCCGCAACACTTATACTATCCCTTATTTCACCTTTCAATACCATTTGTAGAGCTTCTGCAAATGGTATTTTTTTTACTTGTAATTTTTCAGACTCTTCCGGTTGTGCTTCAAATTGAGTTAAATCCTTTGCTAAGTATACCATGGACCTTTCGTCTGATACGGAATTAGAAAGATGCATCTCTTGCAGCAATTCCCACTTATTCGCCACTAATCCAGTTTCTTCTTTTAACTCTCTTTTTGCACTTTCTAGAGGATCATCATTTAAGGGTCCACCGCCTTCTATAATTTCCCAGCTATACGCACCATCAAAAGGAAAACGCTCCTGACCAACCAAAAATATTTCCTTCTGCTTGGTAATAGCCAATATACCGATCGCTAAATTTTTAAAGTGGACTTTTCCATAAATTCCTTTTCCACCATTAGGAAACTGCACATTACTATGTCTTAATTCTATCCATGGATTAGAGTACTTTATTTCTCTATCTAACTCTATCCACTCGCCAACAGGCCTGGGAAAAACTTCCTTCATACTAATTTTCTTCTCTTCCTTTTAGTTTCTGCTCCGCTTCCAAAGCCTTTTCATAGCGTCTACCATAATCGATTTTTTTACCATTGTACTTAAGTTCTTCTCCATCAAGGTATTCTATGGTTAAGACCCGGGAGCCATCTTCTCTAAAAAACTCCCAAATACCGTTTCTTTCACCAAATTTATATTCGCCCCGACGTTTTATGTTACCATTGTCAAAATAGTAAATATGCATTCCATTCTCCTTACCACTTTCGTAAGAACCCTCAAAACTGAGGGTATTATTACTTAAATAATAATGGCGCCAAGGGCCTGTTTTTAAGCCCTCAAAATAAGCGCCTTCTTCTCGATAATCATTAACCTTGAGAAACCATTGCCCTTCCTTCATACCCTCTACATATTCCCCTTGGGCAATTACTGCACCTGTATCGTTATATTCGATAGACATTCCGTCTTCTAGGCCATTGTAAAATTCTTCCGTACGTCTTATTTCACCGTTATTAAAATACCAATTCCATTCCCCATCTGCTGCTCCTGCATTATACCTTCCCTCTTGTTCTAGGCTACCATCCTCAAAATAGTACTGCCAGGTGCCAACCTTTAAATCATCCTTATAACTTCCTTTGGATTTAAGTGAACCATCTGCATAAAAGAACTTCCAAGGCCCTTGTTTCCTTCCTCTTTCGTCTACAATTCCCTCGGCAAGTTTTATCCCCTGATCGTAAAGAGTACTGCTAACTACTTTACCATTTTCATCGTATTTGCGATGTACTCCAGTGGGGTCTCCATTTTGATAAGCCCCCTTAGCGATTACCTTACCAGTTTTAGGATCAATTACTCTCTTAATATCTACTTTAGCTACTTCCTCAGCCCCTTCTTGCAGTTCGCCATTTATCCACTTTTCTAT
>CBFHVV010000023.1:0-43091 GCA_965658965.1 Croceimicrobium sp. | reverse complement strand
AAGATACAGTAACACCAGCCCAAGTTTGTGCACTACCGTCTTTAGTAATTTCTAAAACCGTGTTGGAGGCATTAGTTGGGTCAGCTACAATTGTATCTGAAGCACCACCAAATGCTGCACTAGCGTAATCTACATTTGGATCTTCCCATGTAATAGGTAAGTCAACTTGGTTTAACATAGGACCGCCACCACCAGCGCCGAAAATAACATCGTCGATGTAATAAGTCTTATCACCAGCCGTATTACCGTCCGTACCGAAATTAGGGAAGAACGAAAGCATATCATAAGTATTGGCATAATTAATTGCCGATGTACCAGTAGCTTCGTTTCCTGCACTAAAGTCAAAAGTTAAAGTCTCCCAGGCACCAGCCATGGTAGTTACTGCTTCTGTTTCTACTGAAATAGTTGGATCATTTGCATCTTCTGCTTTTAATCTCATAGGTACACCTGCATCTGGAGACCAAACACGTACGGTAATAATATTGTCTGTAGCAGTAAAAGGAATAGCAGAAGCTAAACCACCATCAGAAATTGTAGTACCGGCCCAAGTTTGAGAACCCATAGGCTTATTTACAACCAATACATTGTTAGAAGCGTTAGTTGGATCAGCAGCGATGCTATCTATGTTACCGCCAAAACTAACTGTAGTATAAGCTACCGTTGGATCATCGAAAGTAATAGGTAAGTCTACTTGACTTAGCATAGTACCACCACCAGCACCAAAAACCACATCATCAATATAGTAGGTTTTATTACCCGCTGTATTACCATCCGTCCCGAAATTAGGGAAGAACGAAAGCATGTCGTAGGTATTGGCATAATTAATTGCCGATGTACCAGTAGCTTCGTTTCCTGCACTAAAGTCGAAAGTCAAAGTCTCCCAGGCACCAGCCATGGTAGTTATCGCTTCTGTTTCTACTGAAATGGTTGGATCATTCGCATCTTCTGCTTTTAATCTCATAGGTACACCTGCGTCTGGAGACCAAACACGTACTGTAATAATATTATCCGTAGCAGTAAAAGGAATAGCAGAAGCCAAACCACCATTAGAAATAGTTGTACCCGCCCAAGTTTGAGAACCCATAGGCTTGTTAATTACTAAAACGTTGTTGGCTGCATTTGTTGGATCTGCAGCAATACTGTCTACGTTTCCACCAAAACTTACTGTAGAATATGCTACCGTAGTATCGTCAAAAGTAATGGGCAAAGATACTTGGCTTAATGCCGGACCACCTGTACCACATACACTGCAAGATTCCCAACAAACTACCCCTAGCGTTGTATCACCAGTAAAAGTTAATTCACGATTGGTAAATCCAGAGTTTGTTACCGTACAAGGCTCACCACCCACAAAGTTTTCCTGAGCTGTCCAACCGTCCAAAGTAAATTTATACTCAATTGTTCCAGCAGTTAAGGGAAGCGACACCTCCCAGATACCGTCGCTGTTTGCATCCGACATCGGATTACAAGCTCCACACCATGCATTAAATGTTCCATTAACATTTACAGTGGTGAAACTTCCCGTATAGTTATTTAAATCTACCTGAAAAGTTACTGTGTCCGTCTGTGCCTGCAAGAGACCGAAGGAGACCATTAATAAAAGTGTAATAAATTTTCTCATTTGCTTTAATATTATTTGTACAAAAATAAGGTCTTTTATTCAAAAAAACTATAAGTAAGGTGATAAAATATTTTAATACTTGTTTTTCAGACACTTATACAATCTTGGAGGCTCAATTAAAATAGTACTAGGTACTATATCAACTTTTTTTCTACATTTGAAAATCAAATAGACAGACCAAAGACAAATGAGCGACAAAGAATTCCCTCTCCATATTCCCAGCAAATATCACGTTTCGTTTTATCAAATTCCTATTGAAAGGTTCTTCCAGTTTGGCTTCTCGGTAGACTGTGCCGTTTTTGGGTGTATTGATAACACTTTAAAGGTAATGTTAGTTGAAAGAGGGGTGCAACCATTCAAAGGACAGTGGGCTCTTCCCGGAGACTTAGTTTACCCAAATGAAGAAATTTCCACTGCTGCCGAAAGAGTTTTGCGAGACCTTACAGGCATCGATAGCATCCCTCACTTAGAGCAAACCAAAACTTATGGCAAGGTTGATCGCCACCCTGTAGGCAGAGTTTTAACAGTGGGCCATTATGCACTAGTTAACCCCGATATTTATAACCCACATGCTTCCTCCTGGGCCGATAATATTCACTGGGTAGACCTAGAAGAACTACCGGGATTAGCTTTCGATCACCAAGAAATTATCGAAGATGCACTAGAAGCTTTACGTACAGATGCACGGAAAAAGCCCATTGGCTTTGACCTTCTTCCCGAAAAATTTACCCTGAACGACTTGCAAATTATTTATGAGAGTATTTTTAATACTAAACTAGACAAAGGGAACTTCCGAAAGCGCATGTTAAACATGGGCCTATTAAAAGGTCTACAAGAAACACAGGCCAATGTAGCCCACCGACCGGCTAGACTTTACTCCTTTGATACAAAATCTTATGAGAGTTTAAAATCACAAGATTTCTCCTTCGAAATTTAAGTATCCCTAGTCCAAGCAAATTATGATCCAAGCCCAACTAAACTTTCTAGATCACGCGGTATTAATCGCTTACTTCGCGCTGATTCTAGTAGTTTCTTTGTATTTAATACTAAAGGAAAAAAGAAGCAGCAAAAATGATGCTTCTTCCGACTATTTCTTGGGTGGCAAAAACCTTTCCTGGTTCGTAATTGGCGCTTCTCTTTTTGCTTCCAATATAGGCTCCGAACATTTAGTAGGCTTGGCCGGTGCAGGCGCTTCTGGCGACTTTCCAGCAGCGCAATTTGAAATCCTCGCTGCCTTTATGCTCTTGCTTTTAGGCTGGCTCTTTGTCCCTTTATATTTAAAAAGCGGTGTATTTACCATGCCGCAATTTTTAGAAAGACGTTACGGAGCTTGGGCGCGCAATTACCTAACCTGGGTTTCCATCTTGGGATATGTAATAACTAAAATAGCCTTAACCATTACGGCTGGGGGAATCATTTTCACCACCTTAATGGGGATTGACTTTTGGACTGGAGCAATAATCGTTGTAGTCGCAACCGGCGTTTATACCATTTTCGGGGGCTTAAAAGTGGTTGTTTACACCGATATGATTCAGATGTTTATCCTTCTGGGAGGAAGCATTGCCTTGAGCTTTTATGGACTAGAAGCTTTGGGAGGCTGGAATGAAATACAAAAGCTCAGTGCCCCGACTTATACTAGCCTATGGAGGCCCTTAAGCGACCCCGATTTTCCTTGGACCGGAATTTTACTTGGGGCTCCTATTTTAGGTGTCTGGTACTGGTGCACGGACCAGTTTATAGTTCAAAGGGTCTTGGCCGCACGCAATATAGACCAGGCGCGTAAAGGAACCATCTTTGCCGCATACTTAAAAATGTTACCCTTATTCATCTTTGTTGTTCCTGGTTTAATTGCTTACGCTCTTTCCGTAAAAGCTGGCGCTAACTTTAGCTTCCCTACCAATAATGGTGAGGTAATTTACGATGCCGCTCTACCTATGCTCACCATGCAACTTTTACCAGCAGGTTTAAGGGGATTAGTTGTTGCCGGATTAATCGCTGCGCTCATGAGCTCCCTAAGTTCTGTTTTCAATTCTTGCTCTACCTTATTTACCATAGATGTTTACCAAAGGCTAAAACCGGAAACCACTCAAAAGCAATTAGTTAAGGTTGGACGCATTGCCACGGGTGTTTTAGTAGTTTTAGGTTTAGCTTGGATTCCACTATTAGATCTATTAGACGGCGGGCTCTTTCAAAAATTACAAAGCATACAATCTTATATATCACCACCTATTGCTGCGGTATTCTTGCTCGGCGTATTCTCCAAGCGAATCACTGCCAAAGGAGCCAAATACTCTCTAATTAGCGGAGCGGTTTTAGGGGCAACAAGGTTGATTTTAGAATTAAACAAAACGCATCTACCCGCAGGCCTAAGCTGGTATGTGGAGATTAACTTCTTACATTTTGCTCTTGTTCTGTTCCTTATTTGCACTCTTATTTTAATAGGAGTTAGCCTCAGTGAGAGCGCACCGAATTATGAAAAAATCAAGTCATTATTATACCGAAGGGGTAATTCTGAACTAAATCAAAAGGGAAACATACTTTTAAGTATTGGTCTCTTTTTAGTGATAGGAGTTATCTGGATAGTGTTTAGTTAAATATGCCTAGCGGCAGCAGCAATTTTTATGAAAACAAATAGAAACTTAGTCTCTATGATTGCGCTAATAGTAGCGCTCGGAGGACTTTTAATGGGTTTTGACGCCTCTGTAATTTCTGGGGTTGTAAAATTTATTGAGCCAGAATTTGACCTCAACAAATTAGAATTGGGTTGGTCGGTCGCATCCTTAACCCTTACCGCCACCCTTGCTATGATGATTGCTGGCCCGATCAGCGATAAACTGGGCAGACGCACTGTTTTGCGCTATGCCGCGGCTCTTTATGCTATTTCAGCCATCCTTTCAGCCATTGCCCCTAGCTTTCTTTTTCTGGTAATTGCGCGCATGATTGGTGGTTTTGGCGTAGGCGCTTCGCTTATTTTGGCCCCAATGTACATCGCCGAAATTGCACCCAAAGACCTCAGGGGTAGGCTGGTTTCCTTCAACCAACTGAATATTGTTATCGGAATTTCATTGGCTTTCTTTACAAACTACCTCATACTTCAACTGGGAAAAAGCGACTTAAGCTGGGCGATAAATTTAAAGTTCAATGAACACAACTGGCGCTGGATGCTGGGCCTAGAAACCTTACCCGCCGTATTGTACTTTTTTGGCCTCTTTTTCGTGCCCCCAAGTCCTCGTTGGTTAATTATGCACGGACGCTTTGATGAAGCAGAAGCAATTATGGCTAAAGTAGCCGGCACAGCTGCAGCCAAGCTAGAAATTGATCGCATTCAAAAGAGTATTGCCGAGGAGGAAAACAAAGAGCAAGCTAAGATTAAAGATCTCCTTCGTCCTGGTTTACGCTTGGTTCTTACCATTGGTATTGTTGTGGCCGTTTTACAACAAATCACTGGTATCAACTCGGTATTCTTTTACGCCCCCATGATTTTCGAACAAAGTGGCTTAGGAACTGACGCCTCCTTTATGCAGGCCATATTAGTAGGCTTAGTAAACCTGGCTTTTACGGTTTTGGCCATTTTATTTATTGACCGCTTAGGGCGGAAGCCACTCTTAAGTTTTGGAGTAGCAGGCATCGCCATTTCTATGTTTGTATTGTCTTACGCTTTTAAAACGGCAGAATTCTCCGTGAGCCAAGAGGTGATTGCTAATTTCGCCGAAAAGTTCGACAGTGCTCCCCTAAGCAGTATCGAAGCCCAAGTATTTACTAGCGAAACTGATTTTACCGAGGCTTTAGCCACTTATGTAGATGCGTCTACCCTGGCAGATCATCAAGCTGATATTGTTAAGGCTTCCATTAATATGAATACCAGCCTTACGCTAATTTCAATCCTAGCCTTTGTAGCTAGCTTTGCCATTTCCATTGGGCCAGTAATGTGGGTACTCTTCTCTGAATTATTCCCCAATAAAATAAGAGGTATTGCTATTTCTTTTGTAGGACTTATCAACTCCGCCGTAAGCTTCTTGGTGCAGTGGATTTTCCCTTGGGAACTCGAAGTTTTAGGTAATTCATTAACCTTTTTAATCTATGGTTTATTCGCCGCCTTTGGTTTGATTTTCATCATTAAAGTTATTCCCGAAACAAAAGGCAAATCTTTAGAAGAAATTGAAAAGCAACTTGTAACAAAAGATTAAATATGAGACAATTATTTGCCCTCTCATTGGTATTAGGATGTTTTGCTTGTACCAACCCACCAGCAGCCGAAAACACATCTACCGAAAGGGAAGACCCCAAAAAAGGCCTAAACATAGCTGCCGATAGCTTTACCAACAGTAGTGCTATGCAGGAAAAAGGAAAGCCACTAGTAATGAAAGAAGGCGAGTGGCTCGACTATGCCATTGAAATTCCTGCCGCAGGTCGTTATAAAATTAGCTTCACTGGTGAGGCGGACACCAATGCGCGTATCTGGCTAGAGGATTATATTAAAAACACCGACAACCGCACTTACGATGTTACTGGTAAACTTGCTTTCGCAGATGGGCAGGCCGAAGTTTTTGGTTCACCATTAGATAGCGGTCTGCATCAAATGCGCCTGCATTTTACTAAAGGCACAGTTAAAATTGAAAGCTTCAATTTCCAATTGATGAAAAAGCATCGTGACACTCCGCAATCGCTTACCCAAAGTACCGAAGGAGAAGAATGGCAATTAGTATGGAGTGATGAATTTGACGGAGAAGGCTTGCCCGACACCACCAAGTGGAGCTACAATGTTGGTAATTGGGGATGGGGAAATAATGAACCTCAGTATTACACCGACGCCAAGCTGAAAAATGCTCGCCAAGAAAATGGCACTCTTATTATTGAAGCACATAAAAATGACGAAGGGAAGCCATGGACCTCTGCACGCTTAAGCACCCAAGGCAAACAATCTTTCTTATATGGTAAAATCGAATTTAGAGCGAAAATCCCGGTCGGTCGAGGCACTTGGTCTGCTGGCTGGCTTTTAGGAGACTCCTATCGCGATGAATTATCTTGGCCATACTGTGGCGAAATTGACGTTTTAGAATGTGTTGGCTATGAAATTAACGACAGCACCGGCGACGGAATAAACCACGCTACTTGCCATACACGCGCCTATTACTTTAAGCAAAACAACCAAATTGGTGCAGAAATCGCAGTCCCCAATATGGACGATGAATTTCACACCTATGCTGTGGAATGGTACCCTGATGTTATTTATGGCTTAGTAGACGGAGAACGTTATTACACTTACGATAAAAACGCAAACAAATTGGAATGGCCCTTTTTTGAGCCACAAAATATTATAGTAAACCTCGCCGTAGGCGGAGGCTGGGGCGGCGCTAAAGGCATTGATCCACAATGGGAAAGTCACCAATACATTTTAGATTATGTGCGGGTATATGAATTACACTAGACCAACTTTCTTCCGGATCATCTCACTTGGACTGGCTTTCCCATTTTTGCTTTTAAGCTGCCAAAATTCAGTCGAACCGGATAGCACAACGACCGAAGCAGAAATATACAATAGTTCTGCTGCCGGAGATAAAATGACCCAAGGGAAACTTTTTGACTCTATCACGGAGCATGGAATTGAGATTTTTCCCGAGCAAGGTTTTCAAAAAATCGCAGGTTTCGGCGGCGCCTTTACCGAGGCCAGTACCCACCTTCTGCAAAAAATGAGTGCTACTAAACGCAAGGAGGTCTTAGAAGCTTACTTTGCCAAAAACGGTGCAGCCTACAGCCTATGCAGGACTCATATTAATTCTTGTGACTTTTCACTAAGCTCTTATGCTTATGCAGCAGTGCCCGATGATACCCTACTGCAATCCTTTAGCATTGCAGCAGATCGCGATGATATTATTCCTACCATTAAGGAAGCCCAAGCCATTTCGGAAAACGGCTTTAAAATATTGGCCTCACCGTGGACCGCACCGCCTTGGATGAAAGATAATCAGGCTTGGTTTGGCGGCAAACTCCTGCCAAAATACCGCTCTACCTGGGCTAAATATTTCTCCAAATATGCCCAAGCTTATGCTGCAGAAGGCATTCCTATTTGGGCTTTTACTGTGGAAAACGAACCCCTAGGCAATGACTCCAACTGGGAAAGTATGCATTTTACCCCCGAGGAAACGGCCAACTTTATAGCTAACTATTTGGGGCCGCAGCTAGAAGAAGATAATCTGGATATTAAAATCATGGCCTACGACCAAAACCGTGGCGAAGAATTAGAAGAATGGGCCGATGTATTACTTCAGGATTCGGCTGCCGCTCCTTTTATAGACGGCATGGCCGTGCACTGGTATACCAGCACTTACGATTGGTTTCCACAGTCACTACAGCACACTCATAAGCTGGCCCCAGAAAAAATGATTATCCAAACAGAAGGCTGCGTTGACGCGGAAGTTCCGCACTGGCAAGACGATGCCTGGTATTGGTCTAAAGAAGCAACCGACTGGGGCTACGACTGGGCCAAACCCGAAGATAAATATTTACACAGCCCTTATGTTCCCACTTATCGCTATGCACGTGATATTATCGGCAGCCTAAATAATTGGGTAGCGGGCTGGATAGACTGGAATATGGTGCTGGATAAGCAAGGTGGACCAAACCATGCCAAAAATTGGTGTGTTGCTCCTGTGCTGGTTGACCCCAGTAGCGATGAAGTTTACTATACTCCCTTGTATTATATCCTCCGTCAGTTCAGTCAATTTATCCAACCTCAGGCGCAAAGAATTGGCTTTAACTCCTCCGATGATGCAATAATGCTTACGGCTGTGAAAAACCCCGATGGTAGCATTATAGTATACCTTTTAAACACAGAAGAGCGTGCAAAAAGCTATACCGTTAAGGTAGGCGAGCGCGAAATAAAAACGCTGGTGCCTGCTCAAGCCCTGCAAAACATAGTACTAAAACCCTAAGATTTATTCTTAATGTCTTTGAACTCAGAAACGATTTACCTTGGCTCTAGCCCGCTGCAAACTGCCCCCACTACAGTAGAAGGCGAATTTGTAGAAATATCAGGCGAAAGCTATTATAAGATTTCCAATTACCACGCCATGGACCCCTTCTTTATGACAGTGGTAAGCCCTAGCGATCAATGGATGTTTATTGCTAGTAACGGCGGTATTACCGCGGGAAGGAAAAATGCAGAGTCTTCTCTATTCCCCTACTACACCGACGATAAGCTTATCGATAACGCAGAGAACACGGGCTCCAAAACTCTTATTAAAGCTAAGCGAGCTGGCAAAACCCAATTATGGGAAGCCTTCTCCTTGCGCTCCGAAGGCTTGTACCAAATACGCCGCAATATTTACAAGAATAGCCTGGGCAATAAACTGCGTTTCGAGGAGATTAACGAAAGCCTCGGCCTAAGCTATAGCTACGAGTGGACTTTTAGTAATCGCTATGGCTTTACGAAAAAAAGTTGGCTCAAAAACCTCACAGGAGAGGCCACAGAAATTGCTCTACTCGATGGTTTACAAAACATCTTGCCCTCGGGTGTAAACAGCGCTCTGCAGAGTGGGCGCAGCACTTTGGTAGATGCCTACAAAAAAAATGAGCGGCTTGAAAACACCACTTTAGGCATCTTTAGCCTAAGCGCACGCATAGTAGACAAAGCCGAGCCAGCAGAGGCTTTAAGGGTTAATACCATTTGGTCTTCTGGCCTTTCGGCAGATGCGATTTTACTTTCGAATTTGCAATTAGATAAATTCCGTCGTGGCCAAGAAATTAAAAGCGAAAGCTTTATCAAAGCTACTAAAGGAGCCTACTTTAGTCACAGCCAGTTTAACTTGGCTGGTCAGGAAGAAAAGCACTGGCTTTTTGTAGCCGAACTAAACCAGTCTAGCGCTCAAGTTGCAAAACTTAGAGAGGCGTTAAGCCAAGAAAAAGACTTAGTTGAAAAAGTTGACTTGGAAATTGAAGCCGACTCTTTAAAACTGAAAAAAATAGTCGGTTTAGCCGATGGCTTACAGCTTAGTAAAGACAAACTTATTAGCACCCGCCATTATAGTAATGTACTTTTTAACATTATGCGCGGTGGAGTTTTTGAAGCTATGTATTTGCTTAGCAAAAAGGACTTGCTCAAGTATTTTAAAATTGTCAACCAAGACCTAAGTCACAAATTTGCGAAGTTTTTTGCAGACCTAAAACCACACCTCAGTTACGATGATCTGGTTGATAAAGCCACTAAAACGGGTAATAGCGATTTAATACGCATCTGCCGGGAGTATTTACCGCTTTCTTTTAGTCGCCGCCACGGTGATCCTAGCCGGCCTTGGAACTATTTCAGTATTGAGAATTTAGATGAAAACGGCCACCGAATTATTAATTACGAAGGAAACTGGCGAGATATTTTTCAAAATTGGGAAGCGCTTAGCTATTCCTTCCCGCTGTATATCGAAGGTATTATTGCCAAATTTGTTAACGCATCTACGCTTGACGGATACAACCCCTACCGCATTTCTAAAAACGGCATTGACTGGGAAGTGATTGAAGAAAATGACCCTTGGTCCTTTATTGGCTACTGGGGCGATCACCAGATTATTTATCTGCAAAAACTTTTGGAGCACTCGGCCGCCCACTATCCTCATAAATTGCAGGAAATGCTTTCCGAAGAGTCTTTCGTTTATGCTAATGTTCCCTACCGCATAAAATCCTACGCTGAGATTGTACAAGATTCCAGCGATACAATTGATTTTGATCACGAGTTAGAACAGGTAATTCAAGGTCGCGTTGCAGAAATAGGCAGCGATGGTCGTTTGGTTTGGGATCAATCGCAAAGTATTATTAAGGCCAATTTAGCAGAGAAAATTCTCCTTACCGCTTTAACCAAGCTTTATAACTTTATTCCCGAAACAGGTATTTGGTTAAACACCCAAAGGCCCGAATGGAACGATGCAAACAATGCTTTAGTAGGCAATGGAGTAAGTATGGTTACCCTGTATTACCTCCGCCGCTTTATTGCTTTTAACCATCAACTATTTAAAGCAAACTCGCAGCATGAATTCGCTTTAAACAGCCCGCTTTACGATTTAGCCCATAATGTTTTAAAAACCTTTCAAGATCACCAAAGCTCTTTAGGCAAGCCGATTAGTGCTAAAGAACGTCGTACTGTTTGCGACAGCTTGGGTTATGCTGGTGATCGCTACCGTGCCCTGGCCTACGCGGGCTTGGGGGGAGAAAGGCAAAGTTTCGCGAAAGCCGATATTTTGGCCTTATTTGAAGTAGCCTTATTACATATCGATGATGCTATTGAAAAAAACCGCCGCAGTGATGGTCTTTACCATGCCTACAACTTGATTGAGTTTAGCGATGAAACGATGGAAGTTTCGCATCTCTATGAAATGCTTGAAGGGCAGGTCGCCGCTTTAAGCACCGATAATTTAAAAGCCACAGAAGCACTTGATATTCTTGACAAACTAAAAGATAGTGCCATGTATCGTCCAGATCAGTACAGCTATATGCTCTACCCCGATCGGGTTTTGGCCCCTTTTATCGAAAAGAATACTATCCCTGCTAACTTCGTGCAAAGCTCTGCCCTGCTAAAAGCCATGCATGAGGCGGGCAATGAAAGCCTTGTGGAGATTGGCGCTAGTGGATCTTATCATTTTAACGGAGACCTCAGCAACGCGAAAGACTTAGAAAAACGCATGGAAGGCCTAGAAACTGGGCCTTGGGCCAATCTTTTAAAAGAAGAAAAAGAGCCGCTACTCGCGCTTTTCGAGGAGCTTTTTAACCACCGTGCCTTTACCGGAAGATCGGGTACTTTTTATGGCTACGAAGGCCTAGGTAGTATTTATTGGCACATGGTTTCCAAGCTATTAGTAGCGGTACAAGAAAATATTTTCAAAGGCCAAGCCGAAAACGCAGCACCCGAGGTTTTAGGTCGCTTAGTAGCCCATTACTATGAAATTAGAGCAGGCATTGGCGCTAATAAAAATCCTGCACTTTACGGCGCTTTCCCTACTGATGCCTATTCGCATACGCCTTCTATTGCAGGCGTACAGCAACCTGGTATGACTGGGCAAGTAAAAGAAGATGTTTTAAATCGCTGGGCCGAATTAGGCATTAGAGTGATTGATGGGCAAATTAAAATTGAACCCGTATTTATGCATCCCGATGAGTTTATCGAAGAAGCGCAGGAATTCTCCTTCGTAAATTCGAGGGGTGACTTTGATAGCCTAGCCTTAAGTGCGGGACAAATGGCTTTTACTTATTGCGGCATCCCTATAATTTACCAATCTGGCGAAAGCTACAGCCTTAGCACCTATTATGCTGATGGCAATACTAAAACAAGCGATAAGTCCAAGCTAAGTGCGGCAGACAGCCAAGGCATTTTTAGCCGCAGTGGCCATATTACGCAAATCAATTTAACCTTTAAAGCTTAGGTACTTGCTTTATTAATACCAATACATATGTTCTATTTCTACCGTGGCTTTTGGCCCTTAACTATACTTGCTCTTTTTTTAAACCTATCGGCCTCAGCGCAAGTAGTTAATGTTGGAAACGGTAGTTATACTACCAGCTTTCCTGGCACTGACGCTGCAGGACGAAATGGCTATCCCAGTGGCACTCCTTTTACAGTAGATAATGCTGCTAACCGCCCTGTGCCCACTAACGATTGGTGGTCAGACAAAGTAAAGAATGCTCATTCTAGTAATCTCTTCAATTATCCCTTTACGGAGAAGACGCTTAATAGTGGCTTAGTTCTTACTTACATTCCTTGGGGACCCATTGATAATATTGAGCCGGTAAAAGTAGGCTTAAACGGTCTTAATGCGAATGCCGCTAATATCTCAGACTTTAGCGATTGGACCATTACCATGCAGTGGAAAAATGGAAGCAAAAAAATGGAGGCTACTACGGGTATCGGAATGCCCTTTGTTTATTTTACTAAAGATTCGGCCAGTGCGGCAGAAATTACGGTAGACCAGGGCACAGCGACCATTCATAACGAAATCTTAATAATTGAAAATCTACGCAATGGAGCCGACTTTGCCGTTTACGCTCCTACTGGCAGCCTGTGGACCAAATCTGGTAATGTTTATAGCTCAACTTTAAATGGCGAAAACTACTGGTCTCTGGCCTTTTTACCACTTAGCTCGGCAAATCTTTTAAGCGCCGCTACGGCCTTTCAGCAGTATGCCTATGTTTTTCCTACCAACACTAGTAGCTCCTACTCTTATAACGAATCGACCAGTCAGGTAAGCACTGTTTTTAATGTGCAAACCAGCGTTAAAGAAGGGACTAATACCGATATGCTTCTAGGGCTTTTACCACACCAATGGGCCAATTTAGGAAGTGGTTCAGTTAATACTGCTTTTTCTTACAATACGGTGAGAGGGGAGCTTAAAATGATGGCGGGCAATAGCTTTAGTACGGTAAACACCTTTTACGGCATTCTTCCCACCCTCCCTTATATCGATTTTTACAGCCCCACTTTTAGTCCGGCTAAAATGAATACCAAAATTAAGCTTCTAGAAAATGAAGGCCTAGCCACCTGGACCGACTCTTACAACGAAGGTCAAGCCATGAACCGCCTAATTCAAACCGCAAGGGTGGCAGAGATTAGTGGAGATACAGTCGCTTTAAATAAAATTCTTGCCACTATTAAAGCTCGTTTAGAAGACTGGTTAAAAGCGAATAGTGGTGAAGTGGCTTTCCTATTTTACTACAACCAAACTTGGTCTGCTATGCTTGGCTACCCAGCAGGTCACGGCCAAGATGTGAATATTAATGATCACCACTTTCATTGGGGTTATTTTATTCATGCAGCTGCGTTTTTAGAACAGTACGACCCAGGTTGGAAAAACCAATGGGGCGCAATGATAAACCTCTTAGTGCGTGATGCCGCAAGTAGTAATCGTCAAGACAATCTTTTTCCTTACCTGCGGAACTTCAGCCCTTATGCTGGGCACTGCTGGGCTAACGGCTTTGCCACCTTCCCACAAGGAAACGATCAAGAATCTACTTCCGAGAGTATGCAGTTTAACTCCTCACTAATCCACTGGGGAGAAGTAACTGGCAACGACTCGATTCGCGATTTGGGTATTTACCTCTACACCACCGAACAAGCGGCCGTAGAAGAATACTGGTTTGATATGTACAATCGCAACTTCGCCAGCAACCAGCAGTATTCTTTAGTATCTCGGGTTTGGGGAAATAGCTACGATAATGGCACCTTTTGGACCGCAGATATTGCCGCTTCTTATGGCATCGAGATGTATCCCATTCACGGTGGCTCTTTATACCTAGGCCATAATGTTTCTTACGTTGACCAACTTTGGGCTGAGATTGAGCAGAATACGGGAATTTTAAACAACGACCCTAATGTAAATCTATGGCATGATGTAAAGTGGAAATATCTCTCCTTTACCGACCCTCAAAAAGCCATTAACATGTACGATTCTTATCCCGAAAGGAATTTGAAATTTGGCATTTCTGACGCACAAACCTACCACTGGCTGCATAGCATGAACGTTTTAGGTGAAGTGAGCACGGCCATTACTGCCGATCATTCTCTCGCCGCTGCATTCAATAAGAATGGCACTATTATTTACGTGGGTCAGAATTACGGGAATGATAGCATTGTAATTACCTTTTCCGATGGCTTTACTTTAGATGTGCCAGGACACAAACTAGTTACGAGCATTGATGTAGACGTAGATGGCGTACTAAGCACAAGTTTTACCCGCGCTTACCCCGGTGGCTCCGTAGATTTGGAGGTAGTTACCTCAGGTGGAGGCATTGTTTCTAAGGTAGAGTTTTACCAAGAAGATGTGCTAATTGGCACGGCTACAAGTGCTCCTTATTTAAACACAGCAGACAGTTTGCAAGTGGGAGTGCATAACTTTTATGCGCGCGTTTACGAAGGAACCAACTTTAGCATCACCAATTTAGTAAGTGTACAAGTAGGCGAGCAATACCCTTATTCTGGTCTGGCAGCGCCAATTCCAGGTACTTTTGAGGCCGGACACTACGATGTTTTTGAAGGCGGTAATGGCAATGGTATTGCCTATCAAGATCTCAGCACCAACAATAACGGTGGCTTCCGTCCGCAAGAAGATGTAGATGCTGAAACTAACACCAGCGAAGGCGCTGTAGTCGGTTGGGTTTCAGCTGGGGAATGGCTGGAGTATACCGTAGATGTGCAAACTCCAGGTGAATATAAATTAGAGATGCGTTATGCTTGCGGTAATAACGCCGGCGGTGGACCTTTACGCATAGAGTCGGATGGAGATGTAGTTTACAGCGGAATAGCAGTAAGCAATACCAACGGCTGGAATAACTGGGGAACAAAAACAGTAAGTGGCATTCCTCTAAAAGGCGGCAAACAGGTAATGCGCATTCACTTTGAAAACGGCGAATTGAATGTCGGAAAATTAACGTGGAGCCTAGAAGGGCCTCTCAATTACAATCAAGTTGTTGCTGATGCAGGAGCTAGCCAAATTTTACTTTTACCGCAAAGCACTAGCAGCTTAAACGGAAGCGGCAGTGCTAGCCCATCAGGCGGAAGCCTAAACTACCAGTGGACCCAAGTATTTGGCCCCAGCATCGTTAATATTGCCAATCCCCAATCTGCCATTAGCGCCATAAGCGGCCTGCAAGAAGGGGTATATCTTTTTGAATTAAAAGTGGATAATACGAGTAGCCAAGATATTGATCAAGTGTATGTAATTTCGGGGAATAACAGCAATGTGCCGCCTACGGTTTCGCTAATTAGCCCATTAAATAATAGCACCTTCCTTACGGGAGAAGTGCTCGACTTTAACAGCATTGCCAATGACTTAAATGATAGTGTGGTTCAAGTGCGCTTCTACTTAAACAATATGCCCATTGGCAGCTTAAATCAGGCTCCTTTCAATTTAACTTGGAATGCAGTACAAGGGCAACACCAGCTAGAAGCTTTGGCTTTTGATAGTTTCGGTGATTCGGCTTGGTCTAATCTGTTAAATTTTACCGTAGATCCCGCTCCACCTTGTCGTAATTTATCTTCCAACGGTGATTTTTACTACGAGTTTTCGGATGCGGATAATAATCCAACTCTAACTTTTATCCCAAGCCTTACAGGCATGGGAAGCCCCACTTGCATTCTTTACATCGGCACCGACCCAGGCGCCTTACCAGGCTATGGCGTGAGCCCAAATCAGCCATTTCAGCTAAATGCCACAAAGGGAACTCGCCTTTACTTTTATTACACCTACAGCCATCCTGCGGGCGGGGAAAGAAACAATAGTGGCGCGAAAGACAGTTACGTAGTAGGCAGTTGTCAAAATATTAGCCTAGAAGAAGCCTTAAGTTTGGAGGATATTCAATATTACCCTAATCCCGTTAAGGACAACTTAAACTTGGAATTGGGACAGGGGAAAAAGCAATTGTCCCTTTTTAATGTTAACGGACAACTCCTAAAAGTTCAAAAAACAGAAAGTAGCTTTAGCACCTTAGATATGCGCTCTTTTGCGCCCGGCTTTTACCTATTAAAAATTGAAGTAGGAAGCGAAGTGAAGAATATCCGCTTGGTGGTGGAATAAAAATTTAATTATGTTAAAGTGGTTAAGCGTATTAGGACTTACGGTGGTGGTAAGTTTATCCTCCTGCAGCGAAGATAAAGTAGCAAAAACTGCCGCTGATATTCTAGGCAATAGTGATTATCCCGCTATTGCTTACGGTGGATATCGCAACCACGATCGCTCTAAGGCACCCAGCATTACCGATATTAAGGAAGACTTAAAAATTTTAAATGCGGCGGGTTTTAGAGTTTTACGTACCTACCACGCACGCCTTTATGAGCATACGCCCCGCCTTTTACAGGCCATTAGGGAAATGAAAGAGGCTGATCCTAATTTCGAGATGTACGTGATGCTAGGCACGTGGATGCAGTGTGAAAACGCCTTTACCGCTCAAGCTAATCACGCTAAGGCAGATACCTTAAACAACAAAGCCGAAATTACACAAGCTGTTGCCTTAGCACAAAAATATCCTGAAATTGTAAAGGTTATTGCCGTCGGTAACGAATCTATGGTACACTGGGCCGCTACTTATTTTGTAGAACCTGGCATCATTCTTCGTTGGGTTGCGCATCTACAAGACCTTAAAAAGGAAGGTAGCCTCGATAAAAATCTTTGGATAACTAGTTCCGATAATTTTGCTTCCTGGGGTGGTGGCGACCCTAGTTACCATAAAGAAGACTTAAAATCACTCCTAGAGGCCGTAGACTATGTTTCGGTTCACACTTATCCCTTCCACGACACGCATTACGACCCTGCATTTTGGTATGTACCTGAAAATGAGGAACAACTTGACACAATTCAGCAGGTTGAAAACGCTATCGCAAGATGCGTATCGCGTGTAAAGTCGCAATACTCGGCAGTGGCAGCATATCTAAAAAGCCTCGGAATTGAGAAGGAAATACATATTGGTGAAACAGGTTGGGCCAGTTATACCAATAGTATGTACGGCGCCAATGGCTCGCATGCCGCCGACCAATACAAGCAGAAGTTGTATTACCAATGGTTGCATGAGTGGACCAACACGGCCGGAATCTCCTGTTTCTATTTTGAAGCCTTTGACGAACCTTGGAAGGATGGCCAAAACCCTGGAGGCTCCGAAAATCACTTTGGCTTATTTGGCCTTAGCGGCGAAGTGAAAATGCCCTTATGGGACAGCTACGATGCCGGAAACTTTAAGGGTTTAAGTAGAAATGGAAAGGAGTTGTATAAAAGCTACGAAGGCAAAGTAGATAGCGTTTTAAAAGACCTGCTACCGCCGCCTTATGAAAGTAATATTGCCAAACAATAGCCTCCACCAGTCTGGATAAATGGACTTCTAGTTTTTAGCTTATTTCTCGGGGCAGCTCCGCTGATAGCTAAACCAATGATGCTTTTATCTATTCGAAAACCTATTAGAGTAGAGCCCATAGAAGGCCGTCCCCAATAAAATCTAGCCGGTTTTAAGCCTCATTTCCTTTTGCTAGAAACCAAAGAACGTAACAATCCTTTCTTAGCCTCTAAAGGTGAAAGATCGATATACTTTGGGTTAGCATCTTTAATTTCAGCCGGCCTATAATCGCTGGTGAGGTCTAAAAAACTAAAGATTTCTTCTAAGTAGGCTTCCTTAAGAAACATAAATGTTTCATACGACCACAGGAAGCTTTTTGCCTTACTTTTTAGAAGATCCGTTAATATTTCCCTCGCTAGGCTTTGGTGCTCCGCAATATGCTCTGACTTACGCTGGAAGCGTTTTTTAACCGAAAGTGCCGAAATAGTACTATCACGGGTGCATAAAACAAAGTAGGCTTCATACATTGATTGCCATTCTTTAATGGGAGGCCACTCTGGTTTTTGGCCAAAAGGCAAAGAACGATGACATACCAAATGTTCTACCTGCGAGCAGGGCTTAGTGAAATCAGTAGCACGGTCACAAAAAGGAGAGTTACAGCAGTTAAAACCACGCCCAGACCAAGCTGTATCCCCATTCAATGCGGCCGAAATAATTTGGGCAATTAGGGTACTCCCCGAACTTTCGGGCCCAATTATAAAGACACATTTTCTTTTCATTACAATCTATTTTTGAGTTGACCAGAGCACTAACTAGGCTAAAATACTTTTACTTTCTCTACAAATTGGTAAAGATTGGGGAAACTGAGGTCCTAACTGCCCTTGAAAGAAGTTATATAGCAAAGCACTTAGCCTTTGACTATTATCATTCTATAGTCCGTTTCCGACCGGTGCCCGCTCTGCCTATCCTCAAAAATATAGGTAAAACTTTTGTCCACTAGTTCCTCGAGCCCTGCTCTAGTGCTTAATGCCTGTTTCAGAAGCTGCACCTTAGTGCCCGTGTTTTGAATGCAAACTACAATTAGACCTCCCTTTCTAATATTGGCTACAATCTTCAATATTAGTCCGATTTCTTTTTGCTTACCCTTCTTTTCAAAATGAAACATACTGTCTAGAAGAACAATATCGTAGTCTTGGAAACCATCAAATGCGTATACATCGCCCTCCTTTCCACGCAAGTTTAAATTTTCACTTTTTGCAATCTGATTCATTTGATTGATACCGACTTTTGAATTGTCAATACCAGTAACCGAATAACCCAATCGCGCTAAGGCAATAGCATCCCTTCCTTGTCCACAACCCAAATCGAGAACTTTACCCCCTTTAGAATACTCGGCAAAAAACTCAATTAGTTCAGGATAGGGCTCTCCGAACAAGTTTTCGGTTTGATAATAATTGCCGTAACTCACATTAAACTGTTTACGGTTAAGATCTAATTTGGCGAAACCTAATTTTACTATTTCACCTCTTCTCGTCCATCGCTATGTAAGGCAAATCTACCTTTCTCCCTCGGGTGAGCCATCTCGGTTTGAGGCCAAGGCCAACCGCCAAATTGCGTTCTACCGTATTCGCGCATGGTTTCCCTAATTTCCTCAGCAGTATTCATCACAAAAGGTCCATGCTGCACAACGGGTTCACCAATTGCCTTTCCTTCTAATATTAAAAAATAGGCTGGTTGAGCACCATTCTTTATCGTAATATCTGCCCCGGCCTTTAGCTCTAAAATATGCTTTACCGAAACTGTTTGATCTTCCACTATAATCTCTTCCCCCGCATAAAAGAAAAGCGATCGATTAGCTTCGGGATTTGTTTTAGGGAGCGTCCATAAGGCTCCTGCTTCCATTTTTATAGTATAAACTCCTACCGCATTATCTGGCGTAGCAGCCCAAGAATCTGGCGTAGGGTCCAAAGCTGCGGTATCATCAATTTTCCCAGCTATCAAGTCCACGCTTGTACTTTTACCCGCTTCATCTTTATGAGTAATCACTGGAATGTCTTCATTCCAGAGCATTTTAAAGTGAGGCTCTACCATTTTTGAAACCTTAGGAAGATTTAACCAGATTTGAAAAATCTCTAATGGGTTATTTTTATTCTGATTGATAAGAGGGAACATTTCCGAATGCTGCACCCCGCTTCCGGCTGTCATCCACTGCACATCTCCCGCCATAAAACGGCCAGCGGCACCTAGAGAATCTGAATGATCTACCACCCCCTCTTTATTTATCGTAATGGTCTCAAAGCCGCGGTGTGGATGGTAAGGGAAACCAGGCATTTTACTGCCATGATACATTCGCCAGCTACTGTTATTGTTAAAGTCTTGACCAATACTTCTACCTCTTAATTGGCTAGGGTCTGGTCCCATGGCTGCGTTTCCAGCTGGATATTCGTCTTTATGATAAGCGCAAAAAAGAAAAGGATCTTGTGTTTTCCAAGGGAAGCCAAGAGGCTCTATTTTTAAGATATTACTCATGTCTGTAAAATTTATTCAAATCTCGGAACTTAATTGCTCTTAAGCGAAGTTTCCTGCGGAGATTAAAAATTATAAGCAATAAGCTCGAGGCTGCGGATCTTAAAATAGAAAAAGTCAAGGACAAATGTTGCACATTCGAACTTGACTTTTTGCTTGAAAGAGCAATTTTAATCTAGGTGTCTAAACCCCTCCTCTTGCACCGACTAAAATTGCTTTTATTTTTGAAATACTCTAACGTAATCTACTGCCATTTTTTGTGGGAATACCGTAGAACTGTTTGGACTTCCTGGCCATAGGCCACCTACAGCAACGTTAAAAATAAAGAAGAAACTTTCTCTAAATTCGGCCAAAGAAGCCGAGGTAATGTCAATGGCATGAAAGCGGGTATCATCAAAATACCACACTATTTCATTTTCATCCCAAATAATGGTGTACACGTGAAATTCATCCGACAATCTTCCTTGGTTTAATTTATAAGATCCGCCAAAATCTGCTTTTACACCTTGACCCTCATCAAACCAATGAACCGTGCCGTGGGTATAACTATCACCTCGTTTTGGCGCATCAGGGCCACCTACCATTTCCATGATATCAATTTCGCCACATCTTGGCCAACCGATATTATCGAAATTGTCGCCTAACATCCATAAAGCCGGCCACATTCCTTGTCCTTGCGGCATGGCTGCTCTAATGTCAATTCGACCATATTTAAAGCTTTGATTTCCTTTGGAAATAATACGTGAGGAAGTATAAGACTGACCGGCAAAGTCTTCTTTCTTCGCCGTAATCACTAAGTATCCATCACGTACTTCTGTATTTTCCGAACGATAATATTGTAATTCTTGGTTACCCCAACCACCATTTCCGGTGCCTATTTCATGGGTCCAATCGCCCGAAAGCGAAGTACCATCAAACTCATCTTGCCAAACTAAATTGTAGCCGGGATAAGTAAGTGGCGTAGTATATCCTGTAGTGGGTATCCCACCTGCTCCAGTATTAGCCGTTACCACAACTTCCACTGAATCGCGTTTTGTAATGAAGTCAATATTTGAAGTATGAGCGCGACTCACGATCAAATAGGTACCACTTTCGGTAAAGCGGTAAGCAAAGTTTCCTTCTTTGGATTCTAGTTCAATAATCTCACCATTATCATAAAAATCGGCACTAAAAAAATTGGCATTTACAGCGGTAGTGGTAAGTTCTACTAATCCCTCTGTGGTTGTGGATACTTCAATAGTGGTTTGTAGGTTAGAAGGTAATAAGGCGGGGGCAACTACTTTATCTTCTGCACATGAAGCAGTAATAAGTATTACTAACAATAAGGGGTAAATGCTCAATTTCATAAATCCTTGTTTTAACTATTAAGAAGGAGGCGTAAGGAAACCCTACGCCTCCTGTTTTAAAATTCTATCTATTGCTGCTTTACATCATCAATATAGAAGGTACCCGCATTAGAAACATTCCAACCTGGGAATAATACTAAGCGATCAAAGTCTGCTGCGGTTCCACTAAAGTCGAAAGTAATTTCCTCCCAAGTGTTAGCCGTAGTTACAGTAGCATCCACCTCAACAAAATTATTGGTATTTGCTTTTTCCTCTAACTTAATACGGAAGTCACCTGTTACGGGCGCCCATACTTTTAGAGTAATTTCCGTTTGCGTGCTGAAGTCTAGCTTAGAGTCTAAATTCACAAACAAACCAGCCCAAGTTTCATTACCGTGTACTGTTTCTAATACCTTGGCACTAGTATTAATACCAGTGGCATCAGGGTTAGCAATAATGCCATAAGTACTGTTACCAAAAGTGGTAAATACCGGTTCAACAGCCTCGAAATCTAAAGGTAAGCTATAAGAAGGTGCAACTGGATCTGGATCACTTACATAACCTTCTGGCACTAAACGGATATACCAGGCTAATGCTGGATCAGAAGCTACTCCATCTACAAAACGTAAGAATAGCTCATTCTCTTCGATATTCACAATTTGATATCTCTGAGAACTGGCCCAATAGCCCATAAATGCGTCACCACTAAAGGTAATACTAGTGTCTGCTCCTTCGTTAAGAGTCCAGGTTTCACCTAACTGATTAGGGAAGGCTGCTTTATAATCACCTACGTTAGTAGCAGTAGTGTCATCAAAAGGCGCCACACCTGCACTAGCAGTATTAACATACACGTCGCCATTGGTAATCATATCAAAACCAAAACCACTTAATTTAAAAGTGTAAAGGTCATCATACATGCCAGAGCCGGTTTTTTCTAAAGCGGCGGCTTCATACCATTCTGGGTAAAAACCCGCTGCTCCAACAGGGTCGGGGCCTACACCAAAGTGTGCTGCTCTTACTGAATCAATTGCCCAAGTTTTAAAACCAGGACCGCTTGCTCCACCAGTAAGAAGGTCAAAAATTGGATTGTTAATTAAGTTCGGATCATCTTGAGCGATAACAACATCTTGCGTGCTGCTTGCGCTACCACCTGAATTCTGAACTGTTAAAGTAACTGTGTAGGTTCCTGCGAAAGGGTACATAGCAGTAACATTGGTGCCTTCTCCGGTAGCTCCGTTACCAAAATCCCAACTCGCACTTACACTAGAATTCGAAGCAGTAAACTCAATTACGTTATCGCTTTGAGCGGAAGCAGCATAAGTAAAGGCTGCGTCACTTTGGCTGGGGGGTGCCCCAATTGTGGGTTCATCATCTTCTCCGCAAGCCGCTGCAAAAACTAATAGCGAGCCCATTGCAAGAAATCTTAAACCTGATTTTCTCATTGATTTCATTTTCATGATTTGGATTAATTAAAAATATATAGTTGTTAGTAGCCGTTATTCTGTGACCAATTCCCACCTGCTAAGTCAATCTCAACCTGAGGAATAGGGAATATTTCATTTTTACCAGCAGTAAAGTTGTCTATTTCGTTGGCTGCCTGCCCAATACGAACAAGGTCAAAGAAACGTAAACCCTCACCAGATAGTTCAAATCTTCGTTCTCTCCATATTGCCTCGGTTAATAGTTGTCCGGAAAGGTTAATGTTTGACATCCCTACCCGATCGCGTACTTGGTTTAAATAAGTTAAAGCGGGACCATCATTCTGATTTCGGTTATGCGCTTCTGCTGCCATTAGCAAGACATCTGCGTAACGAATGGCTTTATAGTTTAGTGGGCTAGTGAGGTCATCATCTGGCAAACCTAATTCCGACTGACGCTTAATGTACTTATTATTGTAATAACCCGTATGTCCACCACCACCGATAGCATAAGTAATAGAGCTGGGGTCTGTTTGTAAGTTGATAAACGAATCGATATTCAAAACCGTTAAATCGCGACGAGGGTCGCTAATAGGAAAGGCATTGTATAAGTCAGCAGTTGGCAAGTTATAACTGTTTCCGTCACCGTAAAAAGGTCCATCGTACTGACGGATTCCTTGAAATCCTGCAGCAGCATTTCCTTCTAAGCAAATTAAACACTCATAGCTACCCCCTTCTAGGTTAGAGTATTCAACATCAAAAACTGTCTCACTATTATCTTCATTAGCGGCAAACCAAAGGTCTTCGTAATCTGCCAGCAAACTATAAGGGCCATCATTTATAACCTCATCTAAAACCTCGGCCGCAGGTCCAAACTTGTTTTGATAGAGGTATACCTTACCCAATAAGGCCAAGGCCGAACCTTTCTCTGCCTTACCTTTTACGGGGTTATTCCAAGGAAGGTTATTGGCTGCATAGCGCAAATCTTCTTCAATTTGGGCATAAACTTCTGACTTAGGAGAACGTGCAATATCTGTTACCTCTTCTGCACCTAAACGTCTGTCAATAATTAAAGGCACATCACCAAAGTACTTTACTAATTCAAAATAGTAGTATGCTCTTAAGAAACGGGTTTCACCTAAGATCTGCTCTTTTCCTTCAAAGTCGGTTTTATCCTTATACTCCATAATATAGTTGGTACGAGCAATGCCCGCATAATTCCAACGAAAAACACTACGTAATTCAGCATTTACCGCATTATGAGTCATATTCTCTATCTGGTGTAAACCCTCTGTATCGGTAAAACTCTCACCTCCGGCAATAGCATTATCTGAGGCAATTTCTCCAATCCATAAAGTTAAATAAGAAGCCTGCAATAAATCGTAGGCGCCAATTAAGGCCAATTCGTAATCTTGCTTAGAATTAAAATAGTTCTCGGCATCTTGTGCAAAGGCTGGGCCTACGTCTAAGTATTTCTCACAACCTGTGTTTGTTAAACTAAGAGCTATGGCCGTTAAAATTATTGTGCTATATCTTTTTATTGACATCATCTTAAAATTTAATATTAAAGCCTCCCATAATTGTGCGTGCTTGTGGGTAAAAACCGTAGTCAACACCAGCTGCTAACACACCCCCAAAGTTTCCAATATCTGGATCAAAGCCTTGATAGTTTGTTAGTGTATACAAGTTGTTTACCGAAACGTAAACCCTCATAGACTCTACTTTTTGACGTTTCAACCATTTTGCTGGAAGGGTATAACCTACTTGTAAGTTTCTAATTCTTAAGAAAGAACCATCTTCTACAAAATAATCGGAGAATACATTATTGCGAGTCTGCCCAGTAGTAACACGCGGAATATCTTCGGTTGAACCTGGACCAGTCCAACGATCAATTACATAGGACAATTGGTTGGCGTAGGGCTGTTGTCTTTCGTAGTTTCTAATAATTTCTTGGCCAATGGCAGCATAGATATTACAAGAAGCATCGAAGTTTTTATAGCGGCCCGTTAAATTTAAACCGAAAGTAAAATCTGGAATGGGTGAACCTAATTTAGTTCTATCCGAATCATCACTGAAGTTTATCTCTCCGTCTCCATTTTGATCTACAAAGCGCAAATCACCAGGACGCGCTCCCGCTTGTACTACAGGAGAGTTGTCTATGTCCTCTTGGCTTTGGAATATACCGTCTGTTTCTAGGCCAATAAAGTAACCGATAGGCTGACCTACCTCAAAACGCGTGGCAACATTACCACCTACACCAAATTGAGCCCCAGGAATAAAGTCAACTCCTTCAGGTACTCGTAAAACTTCGTTTGTTAATTGCGTCATATTAAAAGAAGTTCCAAAAACCCAGTCTTTGGTAGGATCGGTACTGTAACCAATCTCTAGCTCTAAACCACGATTAGATACGTCTCCCGCATTAACAAAGGGGGGAAACCCACCTGGACCATAAGTCCCTAAAACACCAGAAACATCGGGCTGAAATAAAAGGTCATTGGTATTCTTTACGAAGTAGTTCATGGCGAAGTTTACTTCTTTCAGAATGGTTAAATCTAAACCTACGTTAAACTGATGAGTAGTTTCCCATTTTAAATCGGGGTTAGAGGCGCGTCCAATTGCCACACCACTAGTAATCAAATCATCTAAAACATAAACACCCTCCCCATTAAGAAGCGCACGGTAAGCAAAGTTTGGAATTTGATCATTCCCTGAAATACCGTAACTCATGCGTAATTTACCGAAATTGATAAAGCTAACATCGAAAAAGCTCTCATCACTAAATACCCACGCTCCAGAAAAGGCAGGAAAAATACCCCAACGGTTATTAGCTCCAAACTTTGAGGATCCGTCGCGACGCACAATTGCGGAAAATAAATAACGATTCATATAAGAGTATTCCGCCCTTAAGAAAGCTGAAACTAAGCGCTCTTCAAATTCAAATGAGCCGGCGTTATTAAGCAGACCTCCTTCGGCTTGGTTCGCGGAAATATCTGCAAACTCAACAGAGTTATTGGGTACATTAAAGGCAGTAGCGTTTAGACCTCTTCCCGCACGGGTAAATAAAGACGTCCCTAGCGTTCCTTTCACCTTATGATCCTTGTTGATCTGCTTTTCGTAGTTCAAGAAACTTTCGAAGTTTAAGTCCATGTAGGTGTCGCGGTTTTCATAAACACTAGCACCTCTCTCCAGAAAAACACTATCGGCTATTTCAACTCTTGGCGCATCTAAATCTGCGTTTACTGCCGTGTTTTGTGCCTTACCTGGCCCATACCAAACAAGGGGTGAAAATGTTTTTCCATCCACTAAAGCAAGGTTGTAATTAAAGCGATTGGTAAAAGTGAAGTTTTCGTTGATAGTATAAACCAGCTCTTCTTTTCCTACCAATTTATTTACCATGGACTCGTTATAGGTATTCTCCATTTGAGCAATAGGGTTGATAATGTCATTCACCAACTCTAGGTAACTGAAATCGCCATTTCTTTGACGAACTGGCTCCGTAGGGTAAGCGTTAATGGTATTATACAAAACCGAACCTAAGCCATTTTCTGGCAATGTTTTACGATTCTCGTTGGTATAAAGCAATACGCTATTAATTCTAAACTTGGTTGAAAGCTCGTATGACACGTTAAAACGGGCGTTGTATCGTGTAAAGTTGGCCTTATCTAAGCCAACAATTCCATCTTGAGTATAATAGGAACCGCCTATCGAATAGCGCGTCTTGTTTGTTCCACCATTAATACTAATGTTGTAGTTCTGCATGGGCGCAACTTGAAAAACTTCGTCTTGCCAATCTGTTCCTTCGCCCAATTGCGTATTACTAAAAGGCTGTGGGCGACCTGAGTTTGCAAATGCGTTATTTTTAATGATGGCATATTCGTTAGCGTTTAGCAAACTCAAACGATTGGTGGTTTGCTGTAAACCATAAAAGCCACTGAATTCAATCTGTGGCTTTGAGTTTAACTTTCCCTTTTTTGTTTCAATGATAATCACACCGTTAGCAGCGCGCACCCCATAAATACCAGCAGTACCATCTTTAAGCACGTTTACAGACTCAATGTCCGCCGGGTTAAGTGCATTTAATCCTTCAGAATCGTAAACAATACCGTCTACTAAAATTAAGGGATCATTATCTCCAAAGGTAGATAAGCCACGAATCCTAATATTACTTGAACCCCCTGGAGAACCAGAGTTTGAATTAATTGTAACACCCGATACCTGACCCTGCAATGCTTGATCAACGCGAGACAGATTTAATTTTTTAAGTTCCACTCCATCAACTTGAGAGGTAGCACCTGTAATTTCCTTTTTAGTAGAAGAGCCATAACCCACCACCACTATCTCACCTAACACAGCAGACTCTTCCTTCATCGCCACGTTAATTACTCGAGAGGATCCTACGGTAACTGTGGCCGATTCGAAACCAATAAAAGAAAAGACTAGCTCATCTCCAGGGCTCGCTTTTATGGTATAACTACCATCCATTTCCGTGGTAGTTCCTACCGAAGTACCCTTAACTAGCACATTAACTCCAGGAATAGACAATCCATTAGAGGCCTCCTTCACTACTCCTGTAATGGAAACTGCTTGCGCTTGCATTAAAACAGGAAAAAGCAGCAAAACAATTGCCGCTAGACCTCTAAATTGCCTTACATAATAATTTTTCATAAGCCCCGCATTAATAATTTTAGTTTAGTTGATTTTCAAACACTTACAGTCAAACAATAATTGCAATTGTAAGTTTAACATTTATTTAGCTTTATCAAATATATATGTTTTGGTTAAAAGTACCAAAAGCAAGCGTTAAAAGAAATTTCGCAACGCCTTTATAGGGCCTGTAGCCCAGTACTCTTTAAATAGTTATAGTATTTTAAACTATTAGCCCATATCCCAAGTAAACTGGGCTAATTGTATCTTTTACACTTAGATCCATATTGACCAAAAGCCAAAGCTCCGCTACCCACATAAATTATTGACTTCCAGGTATCTATAAATTTCAGCTTATTTATCAATTTATTTTACCGTGGAGCATCTCGAAAGCTTTGCTTTACGTTCTTTGTATACTTATGTTTAAATACCTGCGCCCCCTTTTTAGTTACCACCTCTTAGTTATCACTTTGCTTTTTAGCTTGGTCTCTTGTCGTAGCTTAAAGTTAAAAGAGAGTACTCAAGCAGAAACAATTAAATTCGCTGGCTATCAATGGGAAGTTAAGAGTGGTAATTACCGTCAGGGCCCGGGAAATAATAGGTTTTCAAAGCATACTAAAAATGTACGTGTCGATTGGCGTGGGTTTTTACACCTTAACATTGTTGCCCTCGACAGTCTTTGGTACTCTGCTGAGGTAATTTGCAAAGAAGCAAGCTCTTATGGACGTTACGAAATAGTAGTACAAGCCGAATTAAGCGAATTAGACCCCTACAGCGTTTTAGGTTTTTTCACCTGGGACCCCAAAAGCCATAGCGAGCAAGCCAACAGCGAAATTGATATTGAGTTCTCTAAGTGGGGGTTCCCTCTCTCTCCCAGCCTTTTATACTATACGGTACACCCTATATCTCGTGGCAAATTAAACTTGGAACGAATGTACAAGTCGCCACAGCCTAGCACTCAATGGAACGGCATAAGCACGCATATTATCGAATGGCGGGACACTTCTATAACATGGTCTAGCTATTTGGGTAAAGAAGCTAAATTGGAAAATCGTACTGACTATTTTCACTACAGCTTTCGCAGTAAGAAACGTAAAGTTAATTTGGGAGAAGCCAATAGTAGCGCCATTAGCGTTCCTCAGCCGGGAGACAAAACCAGTGCCCGTTTAAACTACTGGCTTTTAGGAGGCAAAGACCAACCGTTTAGCGGCGCCTGTCCTGAAATAATTATTCGCGATTTCAGTTACCAAGCTTATTAAAGGCTTATTCTTCGCGCTTTAACACTTTTGGAACGCGGAAATAATCACTATCCTTCGCGGGCGAATTCTTTAAAGCCTCCTCTTTACTGATACGCTGCACCACTTGGTCTGCCCGCATAATGTTTCGGTCCTCATTAAGATAGACCAAAGGCTCTACCCCTTCTAAATCTAATTCATTGATCTTATCTACAAAGCCAAGGATCTTGTCCATATCCGCTTGCATGCTCAATTTCTCCTCTTCCGAAAACTCCAGACGAGCTAAGTGGGCTAGTTTTTCAACTTCTTCTTTGGAAATTTTCATAATCTATGGCGCTTTTGGACCTCTTTGTAATGTTTGCGAAATTAACTGATAGCATTGTTCTTTTAAAGAATTAGCTTCAGCTTTTTTATCGCCGCTCGTGGGAACTAAAAATGGATGTACCTCCACTCGTAGCTTTCCCGGTTTACCACGAAAAATATCATAGGGCAATAATCGCTTACAGTCAAAAAATGTAGCCGGAATAATAGTTACCTGATTATCTGCTGCCAAGCGAAAAGCACCCGTTTTAAATGGCGCCAATAACACATCGGCCCGCGGAGCCATTCCCTCGGGGTAAATGCAAACTCCTAAACCTTCTTTTAGCTTTTCACCCGCAGCATCAAAAGACTTGCGCCTACTGGAAAGGCTAGAACGGTCTACCAAAATATTAGTACGGCGGTAAAAATACCCGAATATGGGCAATTTGCTAAGCTCTGCCTTACCGATAAATAAAAAGGGAAAAGGGAAAATGGCATAGGTAAGCATGATATCTAACATGCTAGTATGGTTGGTACAAATTATATACTGACCATCATTTTTAGGCTTCTCGTGCCACTTTACCGCGATACGATAACCACAAAGAAATAAAACCAATTTTGCCCAGATACGCGCAAAGTAGAAAAAGCTTTTATAGTTTTTTGGACTAAGAGAAGTAGTGAAGATGAAAGGAAATAAAAGTACTATAGCAATAAAAACGGCTACGTAAAACCACACCCGAAAAATAGGGGCAAAAATGAAGCGTAAATTTTCCACCGCGCTAAATTAAAATAATGACTGCATTTTGTGCTTAGCCTTCATACTTTTGTGCAAAATATTTAAATTGATGGCGCGCATATTAACAGGCATTCAAAGTAGCGGTATACCTCATCTAGGAAATGCACTCGGGGCAATTGAGCCTGGGGTTGAGCTTTCACTAAAAAAAGATACGGAGTCCTTCTTCTTTATTGCAAACTTGCATTCCCTTACTTCCTTAAAAGATAAGGCGAAAAGATTGGAAAACGTAAATGCTGTGGCGGCAGCCTGGCTTGCTTTAGGTTTTGATGCCAATAAAAACTTCTTCTACCGCCAGAGTGATATTAGCGAAGTTTGTGAGCTAAGCTGGTACCTAAACTGTTTTGCGCCCTACCCGATGTTGGCCAATGCCCATAGTTTTAAAGATAAGAGCAATCGCCTAGCCGATGTTAACGGAGGCCTCTTTACTTATCCCGTTTTAATGGCGGCCGATATACTTTTATACGATGCCGACTTGGTGCCGGTAGGTAAAGATCAGCAACAGCACTTGGAAATGACCCGTGATATTGCAGGAGCTCTGAATCGTCGGGTTGGCGAAGAAATATTAAAACTACCCGAGGCTGTTATTCGCGAGGATGTGAAAACTGTTCCCGGTACTGATGGCCAAAAAATGAGTAAGAGTTATGGTAATACCCTTGACATCTTCGCTGGCGCTAAAGTGCTAAAAAAGCAGGTTATGGGTATTGTTACTGATAGCAAGGGACTCAACGATCCTAAAGACCCAGATAGCTGTAATATTTTTGCGATTTATCAACTTTTAGCTGGCGCTGATGCGATAGGCGAAATGCGCGAAAACTATGCTACCGCAGGTTTTGGTTATGGTCATGCCAAGATGGCCCTTTTGGAGCTGATTAAGGAAAAATACGGCACTGCGCGCGAAAAGTATAATGAACTAACTAGTAAACCCGAGCTAATTGAAGAACAGCTTTTGTTAGGAGCTGAAAAAGTACGGCCGATAGCAACCGAGGTTTTAGGCCGCGTTAAAGATGCACTCGGCTTTTAAAAGCTTCGAAGACAAATCTTCTAAAAAAAAGGCGCTCTTTTCAGGCGCCTTTTTTAGCTTAATAGTTTTCTAATTAATCGTTTAGCTTTAGTACTGCTAAAAATGCCTGCTGGGGAATTTCCACATTACCCACCTGTCGCATGCGCTTTTTACCCGCTTTTTGCTTTTCAAGCAATTTACGCTTACGCGAGATATCACCTCCATAACATTTAGCGGTAACATCTTTACGAAGGGCACTGATGGTTTCACGGGCAATAATTTTTGCTCCTACCGCCGCTTGGATGGCAATCATAAATTGCTGGCGCGGAATAAGCTCTTTTAATTTCTCGCAAATCTTTTTACCAATATCGTATGCCGAGCTGCTATGGATTAGAGCCGACAGCGCATCTACTGGCTCACTATTTAATAAAACATCTACCTTAACCATGGTGCTCTCGCGATAATCTGTGGGGTGATAATCGAAAGAAGCATAACCGCGGGAAATAGATTTTAAACGATCGTAAAAATCAAAGACAATCTCTGCCAAAGGCATATCAAAACTCATTTCCACCCGCTCTGAGGTAAGGTAAACTTGGTTAGTGAGAGTGCCTCTTTTTTCTATTGCCAGATTCATTACGGCTCCTACGTAATCTGACTTGGTAATAATTTGGGCTTTTATAAAAGGCTCTTCAAGATGGTCGAGCTTCGTTGGGTCTGGGAATTCAGAAGGGTTATTGACAATAACGCGCTCTTCTGGATTTTTCTTCATGTAGGCGTAGTACGACACGTTAGGTACGGTGGTAATTACCGTCATATTAAACTCCCGCTCTAAACGCTCTTGGATAATTTCCATGTGCAACATTCCTAAGAAACCACATCGGAAACCAAAACCTAAGGCCGCTGAAGATTCGGGTTCGAAGGTTAGTGAAGCATCGTTTAATTGCAGTTTCTCTAAAGAAGCACGCAGTTCTTCAAAGTCTTCGGTATCTACTGGGAAAATTCCCGCAAAAACCATAGGCTTTACGTTTTCAAAACCCGCAATAGCTTTTTCCGCAGGTGCCTCCGACAAAGTAATGGTGTCTCCTACTTTTACTTCTTTAGCTTCCTTAATACCCGAAATAAGATAGCCCACATTACCGGTGCTTATCTCTTTTAAAGGCATTTGCTTGAGGCCTAAAATCCCAATTTCATCGGCGCCGTACTTATTACCGGTATTCATAAACATAACCTCCTGTCCTTTTTTCAGGGTTCCGTTTACTACTTTATACAAAGCTTCAATACCCCGGTAAGGATTGTATACCGAATCAAATATTAGTGCTTGTAAAGGCGCATCAGGATCACCTTCTGGCGCTGGGATACGTTTCACAATTTCACTTAAAATATCTTGAATTCCAAGGCCTGTTTTAGCCGAGGCTAAAATGATATCACTGCCTTCGCAGCCAATCAGATCAATAATTTGATCTTTAACCTCTTCAATATTTGCACTGGGAAGGTCGATTTTATTTAAGACCGGAATTATTTCTAAATCGTGCTCCAAGGCTAGATATAAATTAGAAATAGTCTGTGCTTGAATTCCTTGGGCCGCATCTACAATAAGTAAAGCCCCCTCGCAGGCAGCAATAGCGCGTGAAACTTCATACGAAAAGTCTACGTGCCCCGGCGTGTCAATTAAATTTAAAGTATAGGAAACCTCATCTTGCAAATACTGCATTTGGATGGCGTGACTTTTTATGGTTATCCCACGTTCACGCTCTAGATCCATATCGTCTAGCAGTTGATTCTTCTTTTCTCGGTCCGTTATCGTCTGCGTATTTTCTAAAAGTCGATCCGCCAGTGTACTCTTGCCATGATCGATATGAGCAATAATGCAAAAGTTACGGATATGAGTCATCACCATTAGGAGAAATTTTTCTACAGTTTAAAGCGCGAAATTACGTAAAAGGACTTGAGTTAAGACTTTATTTACAAAGCGGGGTAAAATATTGTTCGGAAGCGGCTTGAGGAATGTCTTTTTAAGCGCAAAGGCAGCTTTATTTTAAGGGAAAACCCAAATGCTTTGGAGACTAGCAGTTTCATTGAGTTAACGGAATAATATTTTCTGCCTAAGTCAAATTTTACGATTACTCGTTCAAAGTTTGCCAAGAACTCCATATTGTTGTTTTAACTAATTAATCAACATAAGTTCGTTTTGAAACCAACAAAACAATGATGAAAAAATATTCGTTTGCTTTTTATATTCTGTTCATTATAGGGTCTCTATCTCACAAGCTAAAAGCCTCTCATTATACTAGTGGCGAGATTTATTACAAATACATTGGTGATTCTACTGGGGTAGCCAATCAGTATCAAGTTTTCGTTAAACTCTATCGAAAGGTTTCTGGTACAACAATACAAACAAATACCAGTCAACCACTTTGTATTAGCTCTTCATGTTATCAAGACAGCACGATCAACTTAGCTTTAATGTTACCGCCAACTAATAGGGCGCACCCTTTAAACGCCAATGCATGGAAACTACCCGATTTTGACTTATGCGTAAACGCTAATGCTGCAGTTGATATTACGGTTGCCAAGTACTCTGGCAGCCTTATACTCCCGCCATGTGCAGATTATAAGTTAAAGCTCTACGGCCAATGCTGCCGCGATAATCTGGACAATTTAGACAACAGCTCAAGTACCCGTTTATTTCTTCAGGCTAATTTAAATAACAGTCTAGGGCATAATAGCTCACCACAAATTATTAGTCCTGCAGGTCGCACTTTTTGCATAAGTCAAGCTGGACAAGCTCCTGTTTTTTACCCTCATCCCGTAATCGAAAACGATGGCGACTCCTTGGTGTATAGTTTAGAGACATCACAAGAGCCAGCTGCCAATGCGGACAATTTTAACTGCGGAGCAGCAGTTAATATCCCTTATCGCTCGGGCTTTACGGCCAACAACCCGATACCCAGTAGCACCGGCACTTCTTTAAATACCAGTAATGGCTTATTAAGGTTTAGCCCAAGTTTAACCGGCAACTACCAAGTGAAAATTGACGTAAATGAATTTCGCTTTGATACCATTTCCTTGCAGTGGCTAAATGTTGGTAAAACCACACGCGATTTTACTGTTCACGTTGTTTCTAGCTGTGGCCCACAAATAATCGCAGGGCCTAAACTTAAAAACATTCCTTCCCCTAGCAGTTTGCAGAGCCTCTTTACCAGTGAAATTGATTCGATGAAACTCGCTTACGGAGTGCCACAAATAAAGGGGTCGGATAGTATCATTACTGGTCCATTAACTTTAGTAAAACTGCCTTTTAATCACGGCTATTCTTGTTTCGACACGATTCTCGATTTGACTTTTAACAACCATATCAACTATCAATCGCTGGACCCTACCGATATTCGATTAATTGGCCCCGATGGCGTTCCGCGTCCGGTTGTTGGGGTTAAAGATTTAAACACTATTAGCTCCAGTGATCGTGTGCAACTCATTTTGCATCAACCTCTGGATACAGACGGAAACTACTTAGTGCAGTTTAAAACTGGTTTGGACGGAAATACTTTAGTTAGTGAATGTGGTTACCCGATGGAAGAGTTTTACTCGGCCATTATGGTGGTGGATAGTTGCCCTGAAGCGACTTATGAATTAGCTTCCGCTAGTGTTACAAATAATGAGTTTGTACGACTACAATGGAGCGTTAATAATGGCTTCAATGACCCTCGCATAATCCAAAATTTCGATTCGTGGATTATTCACCGCCGTGAGCCAAATAGCAGTTTAATGTCTCCATTGAAGGTAATTAATGATCCTAGCGTTCGCTTTTTTACCGATTCGCTACCTGCTTCTGGCTACCCCGTCTCAAATGCCGTTTATGACTATGCGCTTCTTTTAAAACATAATGGTAAGAGACGTGAAATGACCCGCACTTGTTCGAACATTAAGCTCAATGCTACCCCTAGTGGCCCGGGATTAAATAATTTATTTCTATCGTGGAATCACTATAACTGCCTAGACCCTAATAATCGAGTTTACAAGATATATCGTGGAATGCTGGACACCAATACTAACACGATAAATTGGCAACAGCAAGGAGATATGACTAGCCTAAATAATTACACCGCTGCTTTAAGCAGTATAAACTCGCTCAGTCCAGGCACTTACGCCTTTAAAGTGGTAGCTCAAAAGCCTAAAAGCAGTCTCGCTCAAGATTTCTCTGAGTCTAATTGGGTTTACTTTTATCACAACCCAAGCTTTACAATTTCTAGAAAGAATAAAAATAAGATCTCCATTCCTAATATTATTACACCCAATAATGATGGATTAAACGATAAGTTTTATATCTCCGCAGAAAACAACGATGATTATATTAAGTCTATTGGTATCACAATTTATCGCTCAAATGGAGATTTAGTCTATCAGAATGAAAACTACAATAACAGTAATAACTCTGTTGATGGTTGGGAAGGCCAAGATATTAATGGCGATGAGTTACCTAATGGGGTATACTTCTATGTTCTTGAAATCAATAGTAAGTCACCAGAAAACAGAGAGCTAAGCCAAGGAAGTGTAACCATTAGCAGATAATTTTTTTTTCTAAAAGCTTTAAAGCCGACCTGTTTCAGGTCGGCTTTTTTTATTTAGCACTAGAGTATAATCTAGTTTAAAACTAGAAAAAGCCACTGAGTTAACGGAAAGGCAAATTTCTGCACATTAAAAGCCCGCTATCGCTAGCCAATCCCTGTCTATAAAGGCTTTACCGTTGATTTGTTCTTGTAGTAAATCTAAGTTAGACCTTCAATTTACAAACCCATGAAGAATTCAAGTCTTACGCTCTACCTGGCATTTATTGCCTTAGTTTCTTTTTCACTTACACTCTCGGCCAGTCATTACTCAAGCGGAGAAGTTTATTATAAATACATTGGCGACTCTACTGGAGTGCCTAATGAATACCGAGTCTTTGTGCGTTGGTATAAAAATAATGCCTCTGGTGCTACAGTTGTAACTAGCCAAGCCATTTGTATTACTCGATCTTGCGGTCCAAACATTAATGTGAACCTTAATAATGTATTGCCACCTGCTGGTATGGCTTCACCTTTCGACAATCAGCCCGGCGGTTGGATTGTTCCTGGACTAGATGAGTGCGCTGATGCTTCTGCCAGTGAGTTTAAAAACCTTTCCGTTCACAAATACGAAGGAAATGTAATAATTCCCCCTTGCGCAGACAATAAGATTACCGTGAGTGCCGATTGTTGCCGCGATGTTTCGGACAATATAATTGGTTCCAGTGGCGAAAATTTATATATCGAAGTAGACCTTAACAACACCTTAGGCCCCAATAGTTCCCCGCAAATATTAGCTCCCGCTGGTAAAGCTTTTTGCCTCACGCAAGTTGGGCAAAAACCCTTTGTTTTTGCACAAGGTGCGCAAGAAGTTGATGGTGACTCTATCGTTTATACCTTCGCTCACCCTCAAGAAGGACCAAACTGCGGACCAGGGCTTAACCTGCCGCTGGCCGCTGGCTATACCGTTAATTCGCCCATTCCAAGTTCTACTGGAATTGTTATCGATCAACAGTTAGGCACCTTTACCTTCAGTCCAAGTCAGCAAGGTTCTTATGTAATGAAGATTGATGTGAAAGAATATCGCTTTGATACTACAAGTTTCAAATGGCTTTATATCGGAAACACCATCCGTGAAATTCAAGTTCCAGTTACCGCTTCTTGCAATCCCTTGGCGCAACAAGGACCCAAAATTGAAATTACTGGCTCTGGCACCAGCTTAAACAATTTGCTTAGCAGCGAGATAGACTCCTTAAAAGAGACCTATAATGTTAGCATTTTAAAAGGAGCAGACAGTCTTGGCAATGGAAATGCCACCATCACACAACTACCAGTATATACCAATTACGCTTGTTTTGACAGTCTTATTTCTCTGGACTTTGACAATAATGTACGCTGCAATTCTATTGACCCAACTGATTTTCGTTTAATTGGCCCTGATGGTATTGCCCGACCCATTGTTGGCTTTAATGACCATTGTAACTTTTCTAATACTCGCAAAATTGATCTCATTCTGCACCAAGCGCTTGATATAGATGGCAACTATTTATTGCAAATAAAAAGAGGCAATGATGGAAACACCTTAACCAACGAATGTGGTTATGAATTAACTGAATTTTACAGCTCTTTAATTATAGTAAATGGCTGCCCCGCGCCAGAATACCAGCTTGACGGTTTAAGTGTAGAAAGAGACTTAGACATTCGCTTAGACTGGTCTGGTAATAACGACTTGGCTGACGCTATGGTACAAAGCACTTTTAATTCCTGGAACATTTATAGAGCCGAATCTGGGCAGCGACCCTTACAGCTTTTAAAAGTAATTAAAGACCCTAGTGCACGGTTCTTCGTAGATTCATTTGCCCCTAATGGGTACTATGTTGACAATCTAATTTATGACTATGCCGCCTTATTAGTTTACAATGGGAAAGGTAGGGAAATAACCCGTACTTGCTCTAATATTAACTTACAGATCGATTCTGACAAATCCAGTGCTAATCAAATTGCTCTTTATTGGAACCATTATTATTGTATGGATCAAAGTGTAAGAGGCTACGAAATATACCGAGGCAAATTAGATAGCCTAAGTAATACCATTGCTTGGAAGCAAGAAGGAAGTATTGTTACGGATAGTGCTGTGGTAATTAGCAGACCGCAAGCCGACTCTCTAAACCAAGGCAGCTATGCCCTAAAAGTAGTGGCTAGAAATCCGAATGGCAACAGTAAGACGGATTCTTCCGAGTCAAATTGGGTATATTACAAACTTACTATGCCAAGCACAAATCAGGAAGACCCTTTAGAGCCGGGTCAGGTTCTAATCCCTAATATTATTACCCCTAATGGAGATGGGCTAAATGACAGGTTTTTCATACAAGCACCGCTTGAGGGTGAATCTTTTGATCAGATTAGTCTCAGCATCTTCAATCGCCATGGTGAAAAAGTATATCAAAACAGCTCATTTCAATTAAGTAACGATCGGACCAATGGCTGGAATGGGGTAAACACCAATGGCCAAGCTTTACCCAATGGCGTGTATTTTTATACCCTAAAACTAAAGAGCTCAGCGATTGGCTTTAATGAATCCATCAGCGGCAGCCTAACTATTACAGCGGCAGGCAGATAAGCCTATGCTGTTTTAAACTTAAAATGCGGCTTAAGGCGGAGTGTTTAGATAGGCTTAAGGATGCCAATACCGAAAACTACAAGCGCAATGTGAAAGGACGAAAAACACTGTTTGTGGAGGGAAACTTGCTATAGCTTTCAGCAAATTTTAACCGCTAAAAATATGATACTGTGATACGTTAAAGAGATAGATACTAAGTAAAATACTCTGGTTTTGGACTTTTAATCCTAATGAAAATAAGCCTCTGTTAGAAGTGGAGGCTTATTTATTATTCCTTTTTTCGGTCTTAAACTAAATGACAAGCACGCTTAAACCAATTTCGATTGGTAAATATGATCTTTTGCTTTAAGTTCGTAGCCTATTTATTATAACAGGAGAAATGAGAAAAATTATCGGCTACTTGAGTTTTGCGCTAATCATGGTGCTAAGCTTTACGACAGAACTAAAAGCTTCCCACTACTCTAGTGGAGAAGTGTATTATAAGTACATTGGGGATTCTACTGGAGTTGCCAATCAATATCGCATCTTCGTTCAGTGGTACCGTAATAACGGTGGTGCTACTATCGGCACGGGAGCGCAAGCGATTTGTATTACTTCTTCCTGCGGACCAAATATCACTACCAACTTAGCCAAAGTAATGGCAACTGGCGCAAATGCTTCACCGGGCGATAATAGTGGGGGATGGTTGGTTCCTGGACTAGATGAATGTGCCAACCCTACTGATCCTGCCTTTAAAGATTTATCTATTCACAAATACGAAGGAAACGTAATCCTTCCTCCTTGTTCAAACTATAAGATTACAGTAAGTGCACCTTGTTGTCGAGACCAGTCAACAAATTTGGCCAATTCTCCCAACATGTATATCGAGGTAGACCTAAATAATACTCGTGGACACAATAGTTCTCCGCAAATTGTTGCTCCAGCGGGAAAAGCTTTTTGCTTAACGCAACCAGGACAGAAACCTTTCGTTTTTGCTCAAGGAGCCCAAGAAGTTGATGGTGATTCCATTGTATATGCTTTTGCTAATCCACAGCAAGGCGTTCAGTGTGGACCAGGAACTAATATTCCACTAGCCGGTGGTTACACTATTAGCAACCCTATTCCTAGCTCTACTGGTATTGTAGTAGATCAACAATTAGGTACTTTTACCTTCAGCCCAAGCCAACAAGGTTCTTATGTAATGAAGATTGATGTGAAAGAATATCGCTTTGATACCATTTCACTACAATGGCTTTATATTGGTAATACTATTCGTGAGATACAAATCCCTGTAACTGCCGCTTGTAATCCCCTAGCTCAGGACGGTCCGAAAATTGAAATAACGGGTTCAGGTACGGGTCTAAGTAACTTCTTAGGAACGGAAATTGACTCGATTAAAAGCTCATATAATGTTGCTGTCTTAAAAGGCGCTGACAGCTTAGGTAACGGTGCTGCTACTATCACTCAGTTACCCGTATACAATGGATATTCTTGTTTCGACAGTGTGGTTTCCCTCGATTTTGATAATAATGTACGTTGTAATTCCATCGACCCTACCGACTTTCGTCTGATTGGTCCTGACGGTGTTGCCCGTCCTATTGTAGGCTTTAACGACAACTGTACTTTTTCAAACACGAGACAGATAGATCTTATACTACACGAACCACTAGATGTTGATGGTAATTATTTATTACAAATTAGACGTGGTAATGATGGTAACACTTTAACCAATGAGTGCGGTTATGAGCTTACTGAATTCTATAGTTCACTTATTGTAGTTAATGGTTGCCCTACTCCTGAATACCAATTGGATGGGTTAACGGTTGAAAATGACCTTGATATTCGTTTAGATTGGTCCGGCAATAATGACTTAAATGAAGCCAATGTGGTTAGCACCTTCAACTCATGGAACATTTACCGTGCCGATTCTGGGGTAAGACCCATGCAGCTTTTAAAGGTTATTACCGATCCAAGTGCTCGCTTCTTCGTTGACTCTTTTGCACCAAACGGATATTACGTAGACAACTTTATTTACGACTACTCTGTACTTTTAGTGTACAACGGAAAAGGAAGAGAAATCAGTCGTACATGTTCTAATATTCAGCTTAGAGTAGATTCTAGCCAATTAAGTGAATCTCAAATAGCCTTATACTGGAACCATTACTATTGCATGGATCAAAGTGTTAGAGGTTATGAGGTTTATCGCGGAAAAATGGATACTGCTAATAATAATCGCATTGCTTGGATGCAAGAAGGGAATATTACAACTGATAGCGCTGTTGTTCTCAACAAGCCATCAGCCGACTCCTTAAGTGAGGGTACTTATGCCATAAAAGTGGTTGCTAAAAACCCGAATGGTAATGCAAGAACCGACTCCTCTGAATCTAACTGGGTTTATTATGGCATAAAATACTTCCCACCCATCATTCCACCAGAGCCAGAATTGCCAGGTGAGGTTAGAATTCCAAATATCATTACGCCTAATGGTGACAACTTCAATGACAGATTTTTCATTGAGCCACCACTTGACGGTGTTCCTTACGAGCAAATTAGTTTAAGTGTATTCAATCGTCACGGCGAGAAAGTATATGAAAACACATCTTTCCAAAACATTAATGATCGTGCTAATGGCTGGAATGGTGTTAATACTAATGGACAAGCATTAGCTAATGGTGTGTATTATTATATTCTTGATATGAAAAGCCCATCATCAGGTGCTAGTCAAACCTTACAAGGAAATGTAACTATCAACGGAGTGCTTTAACAAAACGCTCTTAGTAAAAGATATAAAAAGCCCAGTCTATTCGATATAGACTGGGCTTTTTTGGGTCTTCATATTTACCTAGCAAGTTCCGTTGTCTGGCCTTGCTAGCTTAAAATATTGGTAGGCTATTTTCACTCTCAAAGCCTATCATTAGCTATTTGCTCGACGAACCGGCTGTACTTCTTTATCATGTTCCTTTCCTCTGGTATTCAAAAGCCAGAGCCGCGCTTTTTATAGCTCACCCAGCATAGACCATAGTGAGCATAAAAAAAGGGCGCAAAATGCGCCCTTTCAAATTTAATATCTAGCAACTTATTTAGGAACCTTCATAGGTAAAGTCTTCCATAAACTTGGTAGTGTAATTACCCGAATTATAATCGGGGTCATCCATTAAAGCACGGTGGAAAGGAATAGTTGTTTTAACCCCTTCAATTACAAACTCATCCAGAGCTCTTCGCATTTTATCAATTGCTTCTTCCCGTGTTTGTGCGGTAGTAATCAACTTAGCAATCATAGAATCGTAAAAAGGAGGAATCATATATCCAGCATACACATGCGTGTCTAAACGTATTCCATGGCCTCCTGGGGCATGGAAAGTCTTTATCATACCTGGTGAAGGGCGGAAATCATTTGCAGGATCCTCCGCGTTAATACGACACTCGATGGAATGTAATTTTGGTTCGTAATTTTTCCCAGAAATAGGCTCACCTGCGGCAACCTTTATTTGCTCACGGATAAGGTCGTAATCAATTACTTGCTCAGTAATCGGGTGCTCTACCTGAATCCGAGTGTTCATTTCCATGAAGTAGAAGTTGCGATGTTTATCGACTAGAAACTCAATGGTTCCTGCACCTTCGTACTTAATATACTCTGCTGCTTTTACTGCCGCAGCCCCCATTTTCTTGCGTAATTCTGGGGTCATAAAAGGTGAGGGTGTTTCCTCGGTAAGTTTTTGATGACGACGTTGGATAGAACAGTCTCTTTCTGATAAGTGACAAGCTTTACCACGTGAATCGCCTACAATCTGAATTTCGATATGGCGGGGCTCCTCAATGAGTTTCTCCATGTACATACCATCGTTGCCAAAGGCTGCGCTCGCTTCCTGCCGAGCACTTTCCCAAGCTTTTAGAAGGTCCTCCTCTTTCCATACCGCACGCATGCCTTTTCCACCACCACCGGCCGTTGCTTTTAGCATAACGGGGTAGCCTGTTTCTTTAGCAGTGCGCTGGCAATCTTCGAAAGTGTCAATTAGGCCATCGGAACCTGGAACAGTTGGTACACCCGCTGCACGCATGGTTTCTTTAGCCATTGCTTTGTCGCCCATACGGTCGATCATTTCGGGGCTGGCACCAATAAACTTTATGCTATTCTCCGAACAGATACGCGAAAATTTCGCGTTCTCCGAAAGGAAGCCATAACCAGGGTGAATAGCATCTGCATTCGTAATTTCTGCAGCAGAAATGATATTAGGAATGTTCAAATAAGACTCTGAGCTCGCAGCTGGTCCTATACAAACAGCCTCGTCGGCAAAACGCACATGCAGGCTTTCCTTATCTGCTTTAGAATAAACTGCCACCGTTGGTATACCCATTTCTTTACAGGTACGGATTACCCTAAGGGCAATTTCTCCACGGTTGGCGATAAGTATTTTTTTAAACATAATCGCTTTTTTTGGTTGACTAAGAAGGATCTACCAAGAAGAGCGGTTGATCGTACTCTACTGGACTCTGATCGTCTACTAAAATCTTAACGATCTTACCTGATACCTCACTTTCAATTTCATTGAAAAGCTTCATCGCTTCAATAATACAAACCACAGTGCCTTCATTAATCTCATCACCCACGTTAACAAAAAGCTCTTTGTCTGGTGAAGGACGGCGATAGAAAGTACCAATCATTGGTGATTTAACCGTGACGTATTTTGAGTCATCACTGGCCTCTTTACTTTCTGCTGGTGCAGAAGATGCAGCGGGAGCAGCAGGAGCAGGCGCAGGAGCCGCCGGAGCCGCTTGTGGAGCCATGGCCTGTTGAGGCATGCTTATAACTTGTGTAGCTTGCTGCTCATGAATCATTGCTGATTCTGTCTTGATAACAATCTTAAAATCCTCAGTTTCGAGGTTAACCTCAGCGGCTCCAGAACGGGCCACAAACTTTATAAGATTCTGAATTTCTTTTAAGTCCATGGATAATTATAATATTAATTAACGAGTTGAAACAAAACTAAAAAAAATAACGAGGCTTAAATGGCCCACTTTAAATAGACAGCACCCCAAGTAAAACCTCCTCCGAAGGCGGCGAAGATAAGGTTATCGCCTTTCTTTAAGCGATCTTCATAATCCCATAAACACAAAGGTAGAGTACCATTGGTGGTGTTACCGTAGCGATCTATGTTTAACATAACCTTAGAAGAGTCTAAACCCATTCTTTTAGCGGTAGCGTCAATAATGCGTTTATTGGCCTGGTGCGGCACTAACCACGACACATCATCCGAGCTTAAATTATTACGCTCCATTATACGAGCGGAAAC
>CBFHVV010000022.1:8405-44088 GCA_965658965.1 Croceimicrobium sp. | reverse complement strand
CCGTAATTTTCAACCAAATCCTTACCTGCTTTGTAATCACCTTGAGATTTTATGCGTTGAATTTCGCGTAACTGCTCACCGAAAATAGAACGTAATTTTTCATAATCGTTAATTACAAAATAAGTTTTATCGTTTAAAACCTTTCTCTCGATTACATTCTCTTTTTGTCCCATTTCCAAAGCCCAGGCAGCAACTAGTTGACGGTTTCTCATGTGATCCTCTTCAATTTGCTCACCGGCTTTTAGGCGACGTAATTGTAACATTAGACCATTGCGAATGTAGCCGTCGTACTCTGCTTTTCCAGCTTCTAAGGATTCCATTAAACCAAGATCTAGCATTTTCTCATCCATAATAAAATAGAGAGCGACCAAGTCAGCACGTGCCTCCTCTAAGGTGCTAGAGTAGTTTTTTAAAGTTTCTTTCGGTGTGGCAACACCTGGCTCCAACTTACCACTAGCGTGTCCTACCACTTCGTGCAATGCAGTGTGCATCTTACCACTTAAAGCCGCATATTTTTTTGCACGCTCCATTTCTTCGGTAGTAAATGTAAATTCTTCTAAAAAGCCAGCGCCTTTCGCACTTTCGTAGGCGCTTTCTATATTGGTTAAGCTTATAGATTTTGAACCATGCGCTTCACGAATCCAATTCGCGTTGGGTAGATTTACTCCAATTGGAGTAGCTGGTGTAGTTGCTCCTGCCTCTCCTACTACATTAATCATGCGGTAACTAACGCCCACTACTTTGGCCTTTTTATGCTCGTCTAAAATGGTAGAATTATCCTCGAAATACTGAATGTTATCGCTAATCACCTCCATTTTTTCACTGGCGTCTAGGTCTTTTACTTGGACAATCGTTTCATAGGTGCCTTTATAACCTAAAGGATCGTGATAAACTTCAATAAATGAATTAATATAGTCTACCGTGCTTGCCGTGTCTTTTACCCAAGCGATATTATACTCGTCCCAAGTTTTTAAATCACCCGTTCGGTAGTATTCAATCAGCAAACCTAAGGCTTTGGCTTGTTGCTCGTTTTCTGCATTTTCTTGGGCCAAAGCTAAGTAGTGAATAATCTTAGCGATAGCTGGGCCGTAAAGTCCATCCAAGTGCCATACTTTTTCTACTAATTCACCGTCTTCCCTAACCAGCTTACTGTTTAAGCCATAACTTATTGGTGTAGTATCCCCTTCTGCTTTGCGGGAATTATAAAAACTGCTTACCTCCTCTTCAGTAATATCAGGAGCATAAAAATTTACTGCTGAAGCTAAGACTAAATCTTTTTCGGAGTCTTTACTAACGCCTTTGGCATCAGCCTCGTTGAAAATTACGGCGATAGCCTCTTCACTCAAAGTTGTTTTAGTTTCGCTTAGTAAGTTGCGTAAGAAACTCTCACTAAAATTTGCCTCTAATTTAGCGTGACTATAATGATGATGAATACCGTTGCTAAAAAATACTCTTTTAGCATATACCAAAAAATTATCCCACTCTTCACCTTGCTTCTCACCCGCATTTTTGAGAATACTTTCCAGTGCCTTGCGGATTTCTAGGTTGTGACGGTAAAGCTGATCCCAAATAATATCTCGGCCTGATAATCCTGCCATATTTAAATAGTAGGCCAGCTTTTTTTGTTTTAAACTTAATTTATCCCAGCCCGGCACTTGGTAGCGCAAGACTCGTAGATCGGCAAACTGCTCCGTTTCCCATTTAAATTCAGAAGTCTCCGAATTATGTTGCATTGTTTCTTGTTTTTGAGAATTTTCGGCTTCGGTACTTGGTTGACAAGCCCCTAAGGTTAATCCAACCAAGACACCATAGGACGCTAATTTTTTCATGCTTAATATTTAAGCCCCGAAGATAAAAGTTTATCCGCGCAAAATCCTAAAGCGAAAACTTAGAGGATCTAATTCTTTTAAAAGCTTATCTATGAAATTTGGCCCTTGTGAAGCATAAAATGTACTTATGTTGTCGTGCCGCTCTTGCAGGTAAGCATTGGGAAAGAGCGCAAAATAAATTCGCTCAATTTTTTCCATGTCTACCTTATGCTTGCGCTTTTCAGCGCGCACTAATTTTTTCTTAAGATTAGATAAACCGTTTAACTGCTTCTGCCTTTGAGCATTAACTGCACCGAGCATGCTTTTTTCGGTTAGGTTGGCAATGTCTTCTAATTCATCAAAAATTCGCTCAATTTTAGCCTCATACTCTTCTAATGCAGGATCTACCGGCATACCGTCTTCGAGGTACTGCGCTTTCAACTCGTGCAAGGGTTTAAAGAAATCTTTTACCCTTAAGCCTGTATCAGCCAATCGGTTTTGCCATTTTGGCTCAATCCATAAAACGGAATTTCGCAAGACAAGACAAGGGAATTCAACCTTAAAATGGCTAAACATAGCTTTTAGCTGCAGCCAATAGGCTATTTCTCCTCCGCCACCGATATAAGCCAAGTTTGGTAAAATTACTTCTTGGTAAAGTGGTCTTAATATCACATTTGGGCTGAATCGATCAGGATGAGCATCCAACTCTGTGAGAATTTCATCCTGAGAAAAAACAATTTCTGTATTTAAAACCAACCACTTATCATCTTTCTTAACTATCCTCTCTCTAATGTCTTCTTTCAGATAAAAAAGATTAATCTCTCGAGGATATACCTGAGAGAAATACATTTTACTCAAAGCAGAGCTAGTTTCCTCAACCTTTTTCCCGGCACTGTGGTTTAATAAATCTTCTTTGAAAGCTGGTCGCATAAAGCTCTTCAAAGCAGCTCGATCACCATCTACTATTACCAAACCTTGTTCAGAAAATAGCGAATGCACTAAAACTCGAGTGGCGGCCGCCAAATTATTCGTCTCTAGATAAGCCCTTTTAAAGAGTGTAATTAAATCCTTACTATTTTTTGCCGGACCTAAATGTTCAGCTAGTTCTTCTATAAGCTGCTCTAAGCCTTCGGTATTCATGCGTCCCACAGCACCAGACTGTTGCGTAGACCATTGCATTTTACCTCCGTAAAGGTTTATGAAATTTATTTCTTCTAAATCATGATCTTCACTAGCCATCCAGTATACGGGTACAAAATGGTGTTTTGGATATTTCTGATTTAAAGCCTTAGCAAGGTTTATGGCATTAACAATTTTATAGACAAAATAAAGTGGACCAGTAAATATATTTAATTGATGCCCAGTGGTTACCGTGAATGTTTTTGCCTGCGCCAAGCTTTTAATATTCTGTAAAGTAGGATCTTCTTCCCTTAAATTGATAGTAGCGGAAGCATATTGGTCAATTAAATCCTCACTTAGCACTTTGCGAATTTCTGGGCTAAAATCACTTTTTGCTTTGATTTGCTCAGCGAAGTTTTCTAAGCTAGGGAAAAGACCATAAAACTCCTTGAGCTTTATATCTTCATCTAAGTAATCGCAAATAAGAGGAGAAAAACACTCAGTTTCTTTAAAGGACAGGCTATCTTCAATCATAAAACAAAGTTAGTTTTCCCACGCAGCATTTCTTGAAAGATTGTGGGCAAATTTTCATTTAGAAGGGTTTAATCCCCGATCGCTTTTAGGTTAAACTAAAAACTAAGTACATCAAGAGGAAAAGGTAAATCGCCCAAAAGGGTTTTAAACTCAAAGGATCAGAGCCAAATAGATATTTACTAATCTTAAAAAAAGTAGGACGATTATGGCTAACCATGCGGTAAAGAGAATCACTTAGCTTTAAAAACCATGGTTTATTGGCATACCATCGGTCCAAGAATGTCAACTTTCCCGCCGCATACAAGCTGCGGTAGGCAGAGCGTGCACCACGATAGATTGAACCATCAGTTTCGATAAAATGGCTTGCCAATAGAAATTCTCTCTTGTTAATGTCTGGAAACTTATGATAAACACTTTGAAAGCTATGAAATTCAATATTAGTCCCGAATTTCTTTTTCCAGTAGCTTATCCAATAGGCGCAAAATTCGCATTCTCCGTCCCAAACTAAGATGGCTTTGGGAGAAGGAGGATATTTAGTTTTATTCAATTTTCAAAAATTAGGCTGTGTATTTCACCTCTTCTTTAAAGATATTATGGGCATTATCCTTCAACATTTTACCCTGACTAATGGGTAGCGTTTTTCCTTTTTGCTCCACGTAATCTTTCACCTCTTTTGCTAAAACTAGTATTTCCTCAAATTTCATTCTGCCAGCAACATTTGTTGTTCTTAACCAAATATAAAAAATTAGAATTGATTTAGAAAGGCAAAGCCTTAAATAAAGGAGCTATCACTACAAGTAGAAGCCCCATTGTAGAAAAAGTTAGAATTGAAATAAGTGATTTTAACCCTTTACACTAAAATAGTATAAGATCTCTTTTAAGGAAAAGTTTTTAAAGCTTCATTGTAGCTAGACTCAAAAGCGAGTAAATCTAAATCGTGTTTGAGCTTATTTTCTTGCACAAAAGTTAAAAGCTTTTCTGTGGGCATATTTCCAGTCAAATCATCGGTAGCCATGGGGCAGCCACCGAATCCTTTTATTGCTCCATCAAATCGACGGCAGCCTGCATGGTAAGCCGCGGAAACTTTTTCGTGCCAGGTGTCCGGTGTAGTATGCAAATGAGCCCCAAATTCAATATTCGGGAAGGCTGTGATTAATTTCGAAAACAAATAATCTATACTGCTTGGATTGGAGGTCCCGATGGTATCGGAAAGGGATAAAATCTTTACGCCCATGGCTATAAGCTGCTCACAATACTTCTCCACTATTTCAACACTCCAGGGCTCATCGTAGGGATTTCCGAAACCCATGGAAATATAGACTACCAGTTCTTTTTGATTGGCATCACATATTTCTAATAAGTCTTTTACCAAGCTAATACTCTCGGCTATAGTCTTATTAGTATTGCGCTTCTGAAAAACTTCTGAAACTGAAAAAGGATAACCCAAGTAGCTAATAGCCTTGCGTTTAGCCGCCATCTCTGCTCCTTGTTTATTAGCAATTATGGCTAGCAGTTTAGTCTTAGTTTCAGAGAGGTCTAATCGGTCTAAAACTTCATCTGTATCCCTAAGTTGCGGAATAGCAGGTGCAGAAACATAACTACCAAAGTCTAGGGTGTCAAAGCCTACCTTCAGTAAGGACTGAAGGTAGGAAACCTTTTGATCTGTTGGAATAAACTGTTGGATGCCCTGCATGGCGTCGCGCGGACATTCGACCAGTTTTATACTTTCTGCATCCATTAAAAAATCGCTTTTTAGAGGTTTGATATGTTCTTATGCTTTAATTGGAATACGCTTTAGAGCTTCTTGGTAATAATGCCAAAATTTGCTCACTGAAGCGATATTAACCTTTTCGTCAGGTGAATGCGGATCTCTAATAGTGGGACCAAAAGAAATCATTTCTAAATCTGGATAATGCTGTCCTAAAAGACCACACTCTAATCCAGCGTGGCAAGCAATAACACGCGGGCTTTCATCAAATAACTCGGTGTAGAGCTCTTTCATCATGTGAAGCATCGGTGCATTAGGATCCATTTTCCATCCAGGATAAGAACCACTAAACTGAACATCTGCTCCAATTAATTTCCAAGGACCGGCAACAGTATTGGCCATATCAACCTTTGCTCCTTCTCTATCGCTACGCTGTAATGAGCATAGACTGAGACTTCCGCCACCTAGCAGAATTTTAGCAAGGTTATTCGAGGTCTCTACCAAATCTGGTACATCCGGACTCATTCTTTCAATGCCGTTATGAGTGGCTTGAAGAGCCCAAAGGAATTGCTGATAGTACTTTTGCTTCATCCTCATTCCTGGTAAGGTATCAGGCTCGTTTAAGCTTAACTTAAAGTTCGGATCTGTTGTAGCAAACTCATTTTTAATGATGCTTTCGTAATCCCATAATAAAGTTTGTACATTATCAAACTCTGCCGTAGGAATTGTCATTAGGGCTTTAGCTTCTCTTGGTATTGCATTACGCAAGCCGCCACCATCAAAAGAACTAATACTAATTCCTTCAATTCCATTTACAGCCATTAGAAAACGGCCCAGAACCTTATTAGCATTGGCACGCCCAAGAATTATGTCCATACCGGAATGACCGCCGCTTAAACCGCTCACAACAATCTCTAAAACTCGTTGGTCTTCCCCTAATCTCTCTTCTTCATATTCCCAATTAAGATCTAGGTCAATCCCGCCAGCACAGCCAATGCTTAACTCATCATCATCTTCTGTATCGAGATTCATTAAGATATCTCCAGTAAGGAAATTGGCCTTTAGGTGGTGAGCCCCTGTCATTCCCGCTTCTTCATCGGTGGTAAATAAAGCCTCAATGGGGCCGTGGGCCACTTCGGTAGATGCCAAGGTTGCCAAACAGGTTGCAACCCCAATACCATTATCAGCTCCCAAAGTTGTACCTCGAGCTTTTACCCACTCCCCGTCAACATACATGTCAATGCCCTGATTTTCAAAGTCAAAATCAACATCGGCATTTTTCTGACAAACCATGTCTAAATGCGATTGTAAAGTAACTTTACGGCGATTTTCCATGCCCGCCGTAGCAGGTTTATCGATTAAGATATTACCGATTTCATCTTGCTTATAACTTAGTCCATGACGTTCTGCAAAAGCGATAATGAAGGCTCTAACTTTTTCTTCTTTTTTGGAGGGACGAGGAACAGCATTTAGATCTGCAAAATTTTCCCAAATAGCCTCCGGCTTTAGTTTTCTAATTTCTAATGACATGCGCTATTATTGATTTCCTAAAATAATGGGTAAGCCATCTTTTCCAGAACCGATTACAATTACCTTAGCATTAGGCGATTCGGCAAGTTTTAAAGTAGCTTCAATACCTTTCTCGCTTAGAATTTTATCGGTAAGCGATTTGTTTATAATGTCGTTGGCCTTAGACTTACCTTCTGCCTCAATACGTTGACGTTCAGCTTCTTTTTTTGCTTGTTGTAATTTAAACTCATACTCCAAACTAGCCTGTTCTTGTTCTAACTTACGCTCAATGGCTGCTTTTAATTTTAGGGGTAAGGTTACCTCTCTGATTAAAACAGCGTCTAATAAAAGGTGGTTTTCAGCCAAAGCCTTTGAGGTTCTTTGCGAAATTTCATCCTGTATATCTTCTCTTTTGCTCGAGTATAATTCTTCAGGCAAATATTTACCAATTACCTCACGAGTAGCCGAACGAATTTCGGGCATAATAATCTTGTCGTGATAGTTCTCACCAATTTGGTTATGCAGGTAGGCAATTTCTTCTGGTTCTGGAAAATAACGGTAAGAAAGCTCCACTTTGATCGTTAAGCCATTTTTAGAAAGAACTTCCATACTACTTACGGCTTCCTTCTTTTTTACATCGTAAACGAAGATATCATCCCAAGGCCACTTTACGTGAAATCCTTGGTTATAAACTTTGTCTAAGGCGATACCACCCTGAAATTTTCTAAAAATCACCGCTCTCTCACCAGAGTTGATGGTAAAAGTGATGGAATTCCAAGTCAAAATCAAAGCCAAGAAGACTATGAAACTGACTATTATTGCGATTGTACTCTTTTGATTCATAATGCTTTATTTAATTTAAATTTTACCCCATAATTTTCTTAGAAACCATTCAAGCCCTAAGAGGCCCAAAGCTACGAAGAACAATTGCCAAGAGCTAAAAATAGAGCTAGTATTAAGTAAGGGAAAGTAAAGGCTTGGAGCCTCTAAATTGTTTAGATCTTTCCCTAACAGAGCTAATTGATTTTTCTGATAAAATTTAGCACCAGTGCTAGCAGAAAGGTTTCGCAGCAAGCTGGGTTCTGCCTTCAGGTTTTGCAACTCCAAGCGATTCTTGGAAATAACTATATCACCCTCTTGCTGATACTTTTTACCTTCGGTATCTAACTGCGCCAAATAATGATATTTACCTTCCTTCAAACCCTTTACACTTAAAGCATAATCTTTCAGGCGTTTTTGAAATACATAATCGTACTCTTTACCATTTTCAGATCTTAAATTTAACTGTAAATCGGGCTCGTTTACCAAGTTACCGCTGGCATCGAAAAATGAAGCGCGCCAATTAATAGGGCTGTTCGCGTAATTCTCACGAGGCACCTCAATTCGCAATCCTTCATTTCTAGCTTGACTTAAAAGGTATTTCGCTACTTTTTGAATTATACCATCAAAAGTCTCAAAATCACCCATCTGCTTAAAAGCATAAATACGCCAGCGCCAGTAGCCCAATCCTAAACTCAGCGCCATTCTTCTGCCTTTAGCCTCACCCAGCGCCAAGGCTGGCGAAGAAGTATTTATATTGGCAATTTGCTTAAAAAATAGAGGGCTAAAGCCAGCGGGGCTCTGAATACGACCATAAAAACCATCTAGTGGTGGCAATTGAGACCAGAGCTTTGCTTCCCTCTCAGTAACTGGAAAAAGGGGGAAATTCGGATTCAATGCTACGTAAGTCTCCTCTTCCTCAGAGCGCAATGCTTGCATCTCGGGCCAAAATGTCCAATCGCTAAAATTATCTTCAGGACTAGCAATAAGCCATAAGGGTATCGTACTGTTGTAGATGCGGTTGAATAAAGCCTTACTACTTCGTAGCGCAATAATTAAATCTAATGAATCGAGGGAGGCATTCTCATCTTGAATTAGCTTTATTTCATAGTTCTGGTCTTGCGCTAAAGCCCGAGTAATTGCCGCAATATCAGGATGCGTTTGTTTGGCAAAAATTCCAATGCGTTCTCTGGCATCTAAAACCTCAATGCTAAAGGTTTTCTGATTATTAGCAATATTGTTTTCTTCCTTTAAGGGCCTAATGGCAATGCGATAAAGTTGCAAGCCGAGCTCTGTGCCTTCAATCTTAAAAACGGCCTTTTCAAACCAATTATCCGAATTTACCCTAAAACTTCGTTCTTCTAATAATTCATTTTTAGAATTTAAAAGCCTGATGCTTAAATCATTCCCTGCATAATTTTCAGCTTTGAAGTTTACCGATATATTTTGACTTCTACCTTTTAAAAGGGTTTTATTAAAAAGCACTTTACCAAGGGCCAAGTCGAGCCGTGAACTACTATCGCCCAAGGCAATTGAATAAATTGGGGCAGGAACATTCTTGCTTAAATTGGCTAATCTCGCACCACGATTAATAATCCCGTCTGAGCTTAAAATTACAGCAGCAATATTTTCTTGGTAAAACCTGCCTGATAGTTCACTAATGGCGAAGCCTAAATTAGTTTCTTGCTCATCTACGGCAGTATCAGAAATATTGCCTCCAAAATTGAAAGGGCGAATTAAAAATTTATCGCTTAATGAAGTTTGGATAGCTCTCAATTCATTTCGAAATGATGCTAGAGATGCACTATCTTCAGTGGCCTTAATGGAAGCAGACTGGTCGTTTAAAAAAACCAAAATGGGCTTTTCCTCGCGAAAACTTTCACTATTAAAATGGGGTTGCAAAAAGAGCAGACCCAAAAGACATAAAACTAAAAAACGCAAAGAGGCTAAAAACCATCTCTGCGTTTTATTAAAGGTATTTGTCCGTAAATAATAGCTATAACTTAGGCCTGCCGACAATAGCACAATTAGTATTAACCAATAAGGAGAATATGAAAAGACTATTTCGGGCATAATTTATTTAGGTAAGCATTCCGCCATCAACTTGTAATACTTGACCGCTAATGTAGGTAGAAAGGTCACTGGCTAAAAACAAACAGGCGTTAGCAACGTCTTCTGGGCTTCCACCGCGTTTTAATGGAATCGCATCGCGCCAGCCTTGGACAGTTTTTTCATCCAATTTATCAGTCATTTCAGTTTCAATAAAGCCAGGAGCAATAGCATTACAGCGAATATTGCGTGAGCCTAGTTCTAATGCCATTGATTTAGTAAAACCAATAATCCCTGCCTTGGAAGCGGCGTAATTAGATTGTCCTGCATTACCTTTTATTCCAACCACGGAACTCATATTTATGATGGAGCCTGCACGTGCTTTAAGCATGGTGCGCTGCACTGCCTTTGTTAGGTTAAAAATAGACTTAAGGTTAATGGTCATTACCTGATCAAAATCGGCTTCAGACATACGCATTAAGAGCGTATCTTTAGTAATACCCGCGTTATTAATCAAAATATCAATAGTCCCAAAGTCCTTTAAAACGTCTTCTACCAACTGAGCAGCCGCGTCAAAATTTGAAGCATCAGAACGATAACCTTTCACTTTTACATCGGCAGTACTTAATTCTTTCTCCACTGCTTGCGCTTGTTCTACCGAAGAGAGAAAAGTGAAAGCTACATGGCAGCCATTTTTTACAAATACCTCTGCAATTCCTTTACCAATTCCTTTTGAAGCGCCTGTAATAAGGGCTGTTTTTCCTTGTAATAAACTCATTTTGTTGGGTCTTTTTGTTATTTTTTTGCTTGTTTTTCAGGCATCCATTCAAAGTTCTCGTGAAGCGGAAAGTTTTCGAATTTAGCAATAAATTTTGCGGGTGGCAATGTAAGCTTACGGGCACTTAAATCTATCCAAGCTCCTAGCACTTCCACTGTTGCGCATAAAGTGTCCCCTCGCCAAATTTCATGGATAAAGGCAAAGCGAGAATAGTCTTTGCGTAAACCTACGATAGCAGCTACCATGGTTAATTGATCTCCAAAATGCAGTTCTCGCTTAAAGCTCGCTTTTTCTTCAAACAAAATTGGACCAATGCCGTAAGACGCCATCTCCTCCACTCTAATGTCGTTAGCAATAAAAAGTTCGGTACGTAATTGAGCCGCAAAATCGTAATACACCGAATGTCTTACATGACCATTTGGATCAAGATCGCTCCAGCGAATATGTAAAGGTCTTTTAAATTCTTTCAAAGCATAAGTTTGCTGCAAAGCTAAACTTTGCAAGGAATTATGACGAACACTTAAGCCGCTTTAAAAGCGATAATTAAAACCAAATACTGCATTTATACTTTGCGCACGATAACCCAAGAATAAATCGTATTGATTGTTAAAGAGGTTTTGCAAGTTTACAAAAGCAGATATCCTTGAATTATAAATGTACTCCAAGTTTAAGCTAGCATCCACATAACCTTTTAATACTGAAGGAATATCAGGATTAGTAAGTTGATCGAAAGCTTGACGTGGACCAACTATATCCATGCCCAATCCGAAACTAAGCTTCTGGCGGTACAAATAACTAAAATTCGCATCTGCTGTAAAGTAAGGTAAGTGCCAAGGACGCTCCTCCTCCATGGTAAAAGTGCGGGCCTCTGCCCCTAAGGAAGCAAAAAGTTTATCATTCCAATTACCTTGTAGTGATCCTTTAACATAAAGAGCTGCCACATCTGCGTAAAGCACCTCTAACCCATAGCTATTACTATCATTATAATAGAAAGCATTACGCTTAAAAAGCTGACGATTACGAGAATTACGAACACCTGTTTCAGCATTAAAAGAAATGGAATTGCTTAAAATTCCGTCCAAGGCCATAAAAATATTTAAGTCGCGAGATGGCTGACTGGTCTGACCAGGAACAATGAAAGGATTGGCTCTTGCCGTTTGGGCATAAGTATTACGATGCAAATTGCCTTTAACCCCTGCTTTCAAGGTCATAATCTCAGGCACAATTTTATATCTGAAGATTAATTCTGGGAAAAAATAAAGATTCGTTTTGTTCTCGGTTAAGCGCGTATCCATGCGGTTAAGCATAAATAGGTTAACTCCAAAATCAAGACTAAACTCCTCTTTTTCCAAACTGATATAAGGTTTTGCTTGTAGTTGAAAATAGGACTGATCAAAAACATTGCTAGAATCTAGTCCTTGAGGAATACTATCGAAAACATTCTGAAACCAAGCGCCATTAAATTCTAGACTTAGATTTTCATCATCCGCAGGAATATCCCAAAGCGAGCGAAAATTAATATCATGCTCATTAGAGCGATAATTGTCGTTAAAGTTTTGATAGGCAAAGCCTAGCTCACGCATTGGTCCTAAGCTTTTTTTATTTGCCTCTTTAATATTAGTTTCAAAGCGATAACGGCGGTACCAATTAAATGGGCTATTGCTCAAGGTACTATCCGCTGGGATAAAGTCTAATTGAGGCTGACCGTAATAACTATATTTATCGAGATCCACATTAGCTGCTACATGCCAGGTTAGGTCTTTATAAAAGCGATTGAAAAAGCCACCCAAATGATTTCTCGATAAAATATTCTCATCATATCGTATATCAGCTACTCCACTTTGGGTGGAAAAATGCTTCGCGGCAAAGCCATAACTATATTTGGAAGAGCGACCACTGTTGTAATAGGCATCAACCCGCGCCGTATTATACAAGCCATAACCTAGTTTTAAGTAACCCTTATACAGTTCTGGTACCTCCGTTTTTACAATTCGAGCAGGTTTTAGCACTTCGGGCTGAATACGCACCGGTAAAGCAAAACTTTTAAGAGAATAGCTAACCGGCAGTTTTTCGGTAGTACTATCACGGTAATTAGGGTTTTCTAGAATTTTACGCGCATCTTTTATTTGAGCGCGATATTTGTCTGTTACCGAAACAACAACTTGCCCTAAAGGGTCCTTTTCTTGAGCGAAAAGCCCCCCTAAAACCAAGGTTAAGGCGAGCGTTAATTTAACTTTCATGCGCTTATCGTTTTATCAATTCAGGTTCCTCTAAAGGCTCCTCTTCCTCGGGTATATCAATTATTTGCAGACCACTTTCAGGGTCTAAACTAATGGGCGAAGCCTGCGATTCTAGCAATTGCTCCTTGGCTTTAAGCGCCTTAGCTTCGGCAAGATTTATCTCTTGTTTTAAATCCTTTGCTTGTTCACTAAGCTCTGCTGAAAACTCGCTTTTGATGATAAAATCAATTACATAATTCGCTTGAAATATGTCATCCATTTTCCAAAAATTCTTAGCCATTACCAACAAAGAGCGCATCTTCCATTCCTTATAAGAAGGCAATGCTTCAATCATTTTGTTAATGTGAGTATTGCTGCTATCATAATTTTCCGATTTCTGCAGTAAAAGCGCCTCAAAATAATAGGCCTCGGCTTTTTTATTGCCATTGCTCTTATTACGAATAATACCGTAATAGTTGGCCGCTTGAGCCCACTTCTCCTCTGCATAATAAGCGCGGGCTAAATTTAGCTGTGCCTCTTCCTTAAGATCCCTCTCCATATTGGGCTTTTCCTCAATTTTTTCGGCATAGCTTATTAATGCTGGTCGATCTCCCAATTTTTCAGCAGATCGCATGAGGCCCGCAAGAGCTAAATTCCTTTGACCATCATTAGTTTCTAAGGCCAACCACTCTTCAAAGCGTTTTCGTGCGAGTGCATAATTACTATCCAGATAGGCTTTCTCTGCCGTAAAACGCAGAGCTGGTTTGGTATACGGATGAGCAGGAAACTGCACGAGGCTCTCATAATACTGTTCGGCTCTCTTAAATAAATCTAATTTCTCAGCACATTGAGCGGCATAATAATGAGCCTCTACTTTAAAAAGCCCTAAAGGAAAACGGCTGATATAGGCATCCATCGCATCTAGTGTTTGCATGCAATCACCACTAGCATAAGCATCAAAGGCTGCATCATAGGCAGTAGAATCTAAAGTTGACTCTTTAAAATCCACGAAAGAAATTGTAGAAACCCAGTCTAAATATTCATTAATTTTTTGGGCTCGCTTATAAACTATTTCCGCCAAACGAATGGCTTCAATCGATTCAGGTGTGCCAGGATACTGATTTACTACCCCTTTGAAAGTAGAAATAGCCTTATCGTATTCATCCATATTACTGTAAACCAAACCCGTTTTTAGCTGTACTTCGCTAATTTTAGCACTCTGAGGGTATTTCACTTTAAAAGCACTTAAGGCCTGCAGCGTTTCTTGGTATTTGTCTTGTAACAAATAAGTTTTGGCAATTTCTAATTGCGATTTCTCGCTGTAAGCACTATTGGGATAGGTATAAATTAATTTGTTAAGCTCTTTAATTTGCTCATCGTATTTAGCTAAAAGACCGAAGCACTCGCTGCGTTGATAGTGAGCATAATCAGCTTCCACACTATTGTTTGCAATTGCTTTACCGTAATAATCGGCGGCATCAAGGTATTTCGCCAAGAGCAAGTAGCTATCTCCAATCCGCAATAAAGCATCTGGCAAGCGTATATCTTCCACGGAGCTAAACTTGACAAACTTTTTAAAATCTAATATGGCATCTTCAAATTGAAAAAGTTTAAAATTACTGTAAGCGCTATTGTAGTAAGAACGATTGTGTACTTTTTGGATAGCGGCCCCAAAGCCAGTGCGAAATTCTAAGTACTTCTTTTGGGCCTCCTCAAATTTCAATAAACGATAGTAACATTCACCCATCCAATAATTCCCTAAGTTGGCTAAGGCCTTGTCTTCAGGGTATTTTTGCATTTCTGCGTATTTGGCCAATGCTCCTTCATACTGCAAAGCGTTAAACATTTCAGTGGCTCTAAAAAAGGCCACTTTCTGATATGCAGCGCGCATATTAGGTGAATTTAAACCTGCTTCTTTAATTGACTTTAATGCTTTATCATAGTCTTTTGTGGTAATGTAAATATTGGCTAGATACTCTTGAATCTTCGCTCTTTTGTCGGTATTTGGATAGTCATTTAAAAAAGCATTGAAAATGGTAATGGCATCCGTAAATGGACTAGCTAATTCGTAGGATAATTTTGCATAATTATACGCTGCCATCTCCTTGATCTCTAGATTGGCATCAAGTTCTGAAGCTGCCCGAAAAGCAATAAGAGCTTGATTTTTATTACCCACTTTTAAATAACAATCGCCCAAATGGAAATATGAGTTTTGTCTTAACTTATCTGGACCAGCGGATATCTTATTTAATTCATTTATAGCCTCTGCAAAACGTTTTTCTTGGTATAAGGAAAAACCGAGTTGATAGTGATCTACCAGTCTTAAACTACCGCCTTTGGCTTTAAAAATGTTTAGATAATTAATGGTATTGCGATAATCTTTTTTGCTGTAAAAGGCATCGGCGAGAATTTTAGCAATTTCGGGAGCTCTACTTGCGGTTGCATTTTCAATTAGCTCTTCTCCTACTTCTACGAGCTTGTCGTAATTGCGTAATTCGTAATAAATATGAGCTAAATAGTAAGGTACCAAAGGACCAAAGTTTGGATCTTCTTGCAAGGGTAAAAAGTTGCGCAGAGCTTCCGCATAATTACTATCTACATACAGTAAATGCGCATAATAATAGCGTCCAGAATTGGCAAAAGCAGACTCCTCATCTTTAATCTTAAAAAATAAGTCTTTGGCCATTTTAATATCTTCCGACATCATTAAAGAGTAGGCATATTTAAAGCGATACTCCGCCGCTTGCTCCTTGGCCAAACCATAAGCATCCACTTGTTCATAATACTTAATAGCTTGAGAGTAACGTCTTAAGCTAAAAAGATTGTGACTGTAGTTTAGATAAAGTTTATTCTTCAAGGGATTGGTCTCATGTAATCTGCCAAACTCTTCTATGCGTTCGGCTATATCCCCGTGATAAAGCTTAATAGCGCACATGGTAGCAAAATAGCGCGCCTGAACAATTTTGTCTTTATTTAAAGCTGATTCCCTAATTAAAGCATCCCAAATTTCTTGGGCATTGCCGTATTGCTCCTTCTCATAAAGCTGGAAAGCTTCTTGATAAGAAGCCTCGGCTGGCTGCTGCGATGCGCGTACTTGAGCGTACACAGCATCTAATTGAGTGAATACCAAGATACCACAAAGAAATAAAGTCCTGATATTTAACATGCTACGATATTATTAAAGTCATTTTAAAAGTAGCGGTATTTATAGGCTTCTATTTAAGTTGGACAAGAAGTTTTAAACGTATGTTGTTAATTATTATTGGGCTTACTTTGCGATTACAAAGCCGCTAAAATTAAATTTGTAGCCTATTTATTATTATGAGCACCGAAGCGATACTAAGACTAAACCAAGCTTGTATAAAGCAAGGGGATAATATAATTTTAGACGAGGTAGAGCTTCTCATTAAGAAAGGCGACTTTCAATACCTTATTGGTGCCACCGGAAGCGGCAAGTCAAGTTTACTAAAAACCCTTTACGGAGATTTGCCCTTAAGCAGCGGAAGTGGTCACGTTTGTGGCATTAGCCTTGAAAAGCTTAACGATAAGCAGATTCCACTCTTAAGACGAAAACTAGGCATTGTTTTCCAAGATTTTCAACTTTTAACCGATCGTTCCGTTTTCGATAATCTAAAATTTGTTTTACAAGCCACTGGTTGGAAATCGAAAAAGGACATACAACATAAAATTGAAGAAGTACTGAGTAAGGTAAATATGGAAGCTTTGGCCCCAAAAATGCCTTTCCAACTTTCGGGGGGTGAACAGCAAAGAATTGCAATAGCACGGGCCTTACTGAATGATCCAGAATTAATTTTAGCGGATGAGCCGACTGGGAATTTAGACCCTGCTACTAGCGAAGAAATAATGATTCTTTTAGAGGATATTTCTAATAGTGGCCGTGCATTATTAATGGCAACACACGATTATTCGCTGATTTTAAAATTCCCGCATGAAACCTTAAAATGTAGTCAGGGTAAGGTTTTTAGTACCGTGCAAAACACTTTGTAAATAGTGGATTTAAGCATCTGCCTTCCGCTTTATCAGCAAAAGCCTTATGCTGCAGTTGATAAGCTTAAAGTACAAGCCGACAACTTACATGTTGACTATGAAATTTTAATCATTGATGATGCTTCAGACCCTGCAATAAGTAAAGAAAACACCAGACATTTTTCGGCATTTCCAACAGTTCGTTATTTGGTTTTACCAGCAAATATCGGTCGGGCCAAGATGCGTAATCGCCTAGCCGCAGAAGCTAAAGGCAAGTTTATGCTATGCTTAGATAGTGACCTGATTATTGAAAATCATAAATTTCTGCAAAACTACTGGGAGCAGCGCAATAATGCCCTGGTTTTAGTAGGAGGAAGAAAAACGAGTGCATTAATTAAGGGTTGTGAATTGCGTTATTATTATGCCTTACAGCGAGAAGAAAAGAGCCTCGGTCAAAGACAAGAAAAGCCCTACTCTTCCTTTATGACGGGTAACTTCTTTTGCAATAAAGCCATTTTCGATCGACTTCAGTTTGACGAAGCCCTAAAAGGTTATGGTCATGAAGATACGCTCTTTGGCTTTGGCCTAGAGGCATTAAAGATTCCTCTTCTCCAGTTAGAAAACCCTGTGATTTTTGCCGCAGATGATACGAATAAAGTGTTTTTAAAGAAAACCAAAGAAGCTATTAACAACCTTCATATTTTGCATAGAAAGTACCCTGAATGGAGTACGAAACTTAGAATTTTAGACTTTGCTTTAAAAATTGAAAAGAAGAATGCTAAGCGCCTTTTCATTTATGCCTATCGTCCTTTTAAAAAATTGATTTCAAAAAACTTACAAAGCAAAAAGCCGAAGCTCTTCTTTTACGATTTATATCGTTTATACTATTTACTTCGGCATTAAACCTGCGCGAGAATCTCACTTAAAATACGTGATTCTTTTTCCCAATTATTTTCTCTTGCTGCTAGCTTTAAGTTCTTCCGATAAAATTCCTTTCCTTCTTTATCGAATTTTAAAACCGCCGCTGCAATTTCTGGCGCATCTACCGTAGTGATACGGCCAATATTATAGCGGGAAACTAAAGCACTTGGCTCTTTTAAGTTACTTACTAAAAGTGGGATCTCACATTTCATGTAGTCAAATACTTTGTTTGGAAGACTATAGCGATAGTTAATATTGGTATCCTTATCTAAACTTATTCCTAAGTCTGCATTAAGAGTATACTGCAGCATTTCTATATACGGCTGCGGAGGGATAAAATGTATGCGATTACTCAATAATTCCTCCTTTGCCTTTTCTTTCAATTGCGGTAAAACATCACCCTTACCCACCAAAACAAAATGAAAATGGGAGGGCAGAATTTTTAATGCGGCCAACATTTCCTCCATACCGCGATCTACATTAATGCCAGAGCCCTGATTAATAATTAGAAAGGCCTCTTCTGGAAGTTGTAAAGCAGTTCTCAATAATTTTTTAGAAGGAAGCACTCGAGAAGAAACATTGCGAATTACTTTCGGACGAAGCGAGTATTCATTTTCATAGAGCTTTGCGATACTTTCGTTTACCGTAATAATATGCTTTAATTTGGGGAATATAAAGGCTTCTAAGCTAGTCCATACCTTTTTTACCAAAGGCCTGTTTTGAATTTCAGGCACCCCCGTAAAATACTCGTGACTATCGTAAATTAAAGGCTTAGCATAAATTTTTGAAACCAAGTAATTAGGCAGCAAGGTATCGAGATCATTACTAAAATATAAGTCTGCTCGCTTAAATAATAGGAAGAAAAATAGCCTTAGGTTTAGATTGGCATAAAACATAAATCCCTTATTAAACCATAGAGAGAAGCGCTTTACATGGTACTTTTCTGGATTAAAATCTAAGCTTTGGGCTAAACGCCTACCAACGAAAGTTACTTGATAGCCCTCCTCTAGAAGAACAGCGATATGCCTTTGCACTCTTTGGTCGGTAGCAAGGTCATTGCTTACACTTATAATTACCTTTTTCACAGGAGCAAAAATGAGAATTTATTTAGGCTTAATTTGCTCGAGCGAATAAAAAGACGGAGTTGTGATTTCAATTTGCAAGGCTTCTTTGTTTCTTTGTTAAAATTTTCAGCCCTTGTCTATTCCCAATTTAGATATCCAGCAATACGACTATGCCTTAGCAGAGGAAAAGATTGCCCTATACCCGGCACTGCGGGGTGAATCAAAATTATTGGTATTTGATAATCACCAGATTCAAGAGGATAAGTATTTAAACATTGACCAATACTTAAGCCCTAATTCTCTTTTAATTTTCAATGAAACCAAGGTAGTACAGGCACGTTTGCTTTTCCCAAAAAATGAAAATACCATAATTGAAATTTTCTGCCTAGAGCCCGCTCATAATAAAGCCATTGAACAGGCTTTAGGGGCTAAGAATAATTTGGAGTATAACTGTTTAATTGGCGGGGCGCGTAAATGGAAAAGTGGACTCTTAAAAATTGAATTAGAGGGTATCACCCTTTTTGCGGAGAAATTGGATCGTAAAGACGATAGCTTCTTGGTACGTTTTAGCTGGCAAGCCGATAAGAGTTTTGGGGAAATATTAGATTTAGCGGGTAAAACTCCATTACCTCCTTATATAAAGAGAAAGGCGGAAGAGCAGGATAAAAAAACCTACCAAACGGTATATGCCAATCGCGCTGGTTCAGTGGCCGCGCCAACCGCTGGTTTACACTTTAATGATACCATTTTCAAAAAGTTGGAAGACAAAGGGGTAGCAAAGGACTTTTTAACACTGCATGTGGGAGCAGGCACCTTCAAACCCGTAAGCACTTCCGTAAAAGAGCATGAAATGCATGCGGAAGAAGTTTTAGTAGAAGCGCAGTTCGTAGCTCGTATCCTCGCAAAGCTTGCAGCGGGTAGGGAGATAATTTCTGTCGGCACAACTTCTTTACGCGCTTTAGAAAGTATGTATTGGTTAGGCTGTTTGGTAAAAGCGGGTCAAATTGAAAATATTAACGAAATCTGTATTCCGCAATGGCTGGCTTATGAAGGCCAAACTCCTCGATTAGAAGCAATTGAAGCTTTTAAAGCTTGTGATGAATTACTGACCGAACATAGTTTAGAGTGGCTTTCTATTAAAACCCAAATTATTATAGCCCCGGGTTACTCTCATGGTATTATCCGTGGCCTGATAACCAATTTTCATCAACCAAAAAGCACGCTTATGCTCTTGGTGTCATCCATTGTGGGGGAAGATTGGAAGAAGATTTACCACTACGCACTAACTAATAATTTTCGTTTCCTAAGTTATGGCGACGGCTGTTTACTAAAATTATGAGCACTTTTAAATATTTCTTTGTTAGGCTTTATTTTTTCTTAGTCTCCTTGGGTAGCGTGGGACAAAGCGTAAACCTGCAAGAAGTAGGTCTAATGCCCGCAGAATTACCCGAGTGTAGCGGCTTTGCCGTTATCGGTGAAAATGCAATAGCCTCTCTAAATGATAGTGGTAACGAACCGGAAATCTATATTTTAGATAGTTTAGGAAATGTAGTAAAGCATACTAGCTTATTGGGTTTTAACAATCACGACTGGGAAAGTATTGCTTACGCAGATGGACTATTATACGTGGGCGACTTCGGTAATAACGCTAATAAACGCAAGAATTTAAAAATTTACATTCTTGATGTTTCTCAATTGCTTTCGGAAGACCGCTGGGCTTTTAAAGGTGAAATAAATTTTAGCTTTCCTGAACAAAAGGCCTTCCCTCCTGCCGATTCAGCTAAGTATTTTGATTTAGAAGCGATGGTGGTGCATCATGACTCAATTTTCTTGTTCACTAAAAATCGGACGAAACCTTTTGATGGCCTTAGCTACTGCTACCGCTTAAGCACTAAACCAGGTAATTACACTGCTATTAAAAAGGGTGAGATTTTTACGGGTTTAGGTAAAATGCCTGCTTACTGGGTTAGCGGAGCATGCCTCAGCTCAGGGGAAAACCCTGATCTTTATTTGTTAGGTTATGATAAGTTGTGGCGAATTCGCGATTATTTTGGGGTAGAGTCCAATTATATTGAGGCAGAAGAGTTTTATCTCGGCAATTTCGGACAGAGAGAAGCAATATGTATCCTCAATAACAGGTTTTATATCGGGGAAGAACAAGTGGCCACCCGCAAGGCAAAAATCTATAAAGCAGAAATACCTAAGTTGCCAAATTCCGAGGAAGAAACGGTAGCTGAATCTTTAATTCTGAAGAACAAAATTTTTGGAGAGAATATTGAGCTGACCGTTCCAGATACCAACCTGCAAGGAAAACTCTATTATGAAATTTACAATCAAGGAGGTGATTTGCTAATTAAAGGACGCTCGGAAGATTGTGAAATAAAAAATGACAAAATAAACATCAACACGGAAAGCCTAGGACTAGGCTCCTACATCTTAAATACAGTTTTAGCGGGCAAACCACGTGCTTTTTTAATTAAGAAAACTTTGCCTTAGTTAATCTAATTTTAAGCTGGCCTGAAAAGAAACAGCTCCCCAAGGGTTGGAAGCAATAGTTAGGCGTAGTGGGCTATTTTTCTCCCTTTGCCACTTCCCTATTTTGTTGCCAATCCAGGATCCTAAAAATGCACCAGCCAACACATCGCTGGGCCAATGCTGAAAATCATAAACCCTTTGAAAAGCTGTTGCACTGGCTATTGCGAATAAGGGAATAGCCAATCGCAAATCGTATTCATAATAGCTAGATAGCGAAGACGCCAAAGCAAAAGCAATGGTGGCATGCCCAGATGGAAAGGATAGATTATCTCTGGCAAAGGATGCTCCTTTAAATTGATAAGGATCAAAAATATCCTGCTCTGCTGGCCGTACTCTGTGGGTGAGTAATTTTAGGCTCATTACCGCTATGCCTCCCGTAAGCATAGCCTGTAAGGCAGCAGAAGAAGCACCTTGTACTTTTTGGTTTTTGAAAAAACCAGCCGCGTAATAAGTACTTAAGGCTAAAACACCCATTTTAATCGGATGCCCAAAGGGTTCGCTAACTTGTGAAAAAAAAGAGGACTGACTTGGGTTTCCTAAAGCTAGTTTAGGCTGAATTTGAGCTTCCCAGGCCATAGTAGTAGAAATTAAGCTAACTGCGCCGAGCCCAATCAGTGCCGAATTTTTGATTTCCGTAGGTCTTGTAAACCAATGTCCCGCATTTGTCCAAGAATCTAGCACCAAGCTTTCGGTAGACCTGATAAAACTTTGTCCGTAACTAGGTTGATAAATGCTAGGCGCTAAAAAGCTAAGAATAAAGAATAAGAGGCATTTTTGCATAAAGGATGGTTAATAATGCTTGCGCAAGGTAAAGACATTGATAGAAATACAAGTCTGCTGTTTTCTAGAGAAGAACTAAAGTCCTTCCAACAGTTTATGGAGCGAGAATTCCAGTTTCACCTAGATTGGTATAACTACGAATCTGCCGAAAGGCGATTAACAAAAGCGCTTAACAAGCTAAATTTAAACAGCTTAAGTAGCTTAGAGTGGAAATTAAGGAATGGTGAAATAACCTTTCAAAACTTTATTAATGAATTTACTGTAAATGTTACCGAATTGTTTCGGGAGCCTGATGGCTTACATGAACTAAAAGTTAGTGTCTTACCTTTTTTTCGAAAGGCACAGAAAATAAAAGTCTTATTAGTGGGCTCAAGCACGGGGCAAGAATTAGCCACGATATGCATACTCTTAAAAGAAAATAATCTTTTGGATCGAAGCGAAATTCTAGCAACCGATATAAACAGCAAGGTTTTGAAACAGGCTAAGCATCCGAAAATTAGTAAAAGCAAACTAGCAAGCGCAAACAAGAATTACCTACAATCGGGGGGCTATCGCGACTTAGAGCATTATTTTATTGGTGCTGGTGGAGATATTTATTTAGAGGCAGATTTGCTACGAAATGTTAGCACCAGAGTATTTGACCTTTGTCAGAGTAATCTTGAAACAGAATTTGACCTGATTATTTGCAGGAATACTTTGATCTATTTTCAATACTCCCAACAACATAATTTAATTAATAACTTAGGAAGACACTTAAAACCACATGGCTTCTTAGCCTTAGGAGAGAAAGAATCCATTATTAGGATACAAAACCTCGATTTTTCTTTAGCCATAGTATCTTCCGACCATAATCTGAATCGAAAAATTAACGCATGACTAAATTATTTTACCTCCTTATTTTCAGTGTTTTAACAAATGGTTTAAATGCCCAAAATACCTATCGTTTTGTCTTTTACAATGTAGAAAACCTCTTTCACCCAAGTAATGACAGTCTTATTAATGATGAAGAGTTTACTCCCGAAGGAAGAAAACATTGGTCTTTTTACCGGTATCATCAAAAGCTTAATAAAACGGCTAAAGTTTGTTTAGCCCTAAGCTCAACCAAAGTGCCAGCATTGATGGCTATGGCTGAACTAGAGAGCGAATTAGTTTTAGAAGATTTGCTAAAAACTGAGGTGCTAGATCAATTCAATTATCAATACGTACATTATAATTCTCCTGATCGAAGAGGTATCGATGTTGGTTTGATTTACGATAAAGATCAATTGCGTCTGATCTATTCTCAGGCTTTTCCCCTTAGGCTTGCTAGCGACAGTAATTTTAGAAGTCGTGACATTCTCTATACCCAATTTGTAAGCTTAGGTGGAGATAGTCTAGACCTTTTCACTTGTCACTGGCCTAGCCGTTACGGCGGACAAGAAGCATCCGAATACAAAAGGATTGCCGCGGCTCAATTGCTGAAAGAAAAAGTAGATTCCTTGCAATCTCGTGGAAGAACTAAAATTATAGTTATGGGAGATTTAAACGATGAACCGAGCAATAAAAGCCTTCAAGAAATAGTAAAGGCTAAAAAAGAAATTAGTGCGAAGGATGACCTTAAAAACCTAATGCTTTCACTCGACCTAAGCAAAGGGTCGCACCGTTATAAAGGGCAATGGGCCTACTTAGACCAGATAATTATTAGCTCTGAGGTGAATAATGTTCTTGGTGAATTCGGGTGTTTTGAAGCGCCGTTTTTACTAGAGGAAGACCAACGATATCCGGGGCAACAACCTTTCAGAACCTATAAAGGAATGCGCTATAATGAAGGCTTTAGTGACCACCTTCCCATTTATTTAGATCTAAAGCTACCCTAAAACATCAGCCAACCATTCTCATAAAAAAAACGCTATAACATAAGGAGCATGATTGTTAATCGTTTTTTGAATAAGAATTTTTCAAGAGCACGAAACTACCTAGATAATAATTACTTTTGATCCTGAAATTTTTATCCATGAAGAAAATATTAGTACTATTAAGTTTAGCCGTATTTATTAGCGCCTGTAAAGACGAGCCCGGTATACCCGAGCAAGGATATCCAACTGATGACCTAGTTTTAGCGGATACAAAAAAAGCTTTACTAATTGCCTCTTACATGCCAGCAAGCGGCTATAGCCTAGAGCTCTTTAGAGCGACGGTGCAGGATTTATATGCTGGTGAAATCAATTACTTTTCTGCTGTTGGAGATCAAGCTAGCCCATTATACAATGCTTTAACGGATAGTATCTCACTTAACCAACCATTAGAAGCAGCGCCAAGTCTATATCTAAACGATGCCACCTTAGATTTAGCCAATGCGGTTGAGTCCATTGAAAAAGAGCTAAATAGAAACCCTATTGCCTCCGTGAATCACGTTGTTAGACAAAATGATACTGCTTGGTTGATTGACAGTAAAATAAAATTTTGGAAAGATACCCTGGGCGGTGAATTCTACATTGAAACCTATTTAGGTAGCACCATGATTGCCGCCAATTACCAAAGCGCAGGTGTTAATATTCAAGCGAATGCGGCTACCGGCTTTGTGCGTAATGTAGACTCCATCAGTGTTTGGGACAAAGATTTCCTTAATAGCGACAGCACCAAGGTTTTATTTGAGAAAGATAAGCCTTTTAAACACCCAATGGTTTTAAGTGCTAGTGCTAATCCCGATTTTGCATGGGGAACTAATCTTTGTGAATACACGCCTTTCTGTGCTGCATTTAGTACCAACGATTTAATTGGAACTCAATTTACCCCAATCAGTCACTATATCTTAAAACCAGATAGTGATATAGAAGGTGCTTATGCTCCTGCTTTTGACTTCAAGCCAACCTTTATAACGGTAATCTGGTCTTTAAATAAGGAGACTGCTAAATTTGAGTATATCAACTCAGTGAGTACCACTCTTTAATTAAAACGATTCTTAAAAAAGCCGCTCTATGAGCGGCTTTTTTTTTGGACTAAAAACATGACATCCCTAATTTAGATTCTCTAGGAACTAGCTAAAATTGAGATTTTCACACACTCATAAGGAATCTAATATACCTTATTGGAGACCCATTAAAGTAAAACCGATTGTTTTCGCTCTTCATCTTTTGTTATCAGAAGCTTAGATTAGATCACACGGTATTAACCATCAATGGTTAAATTCAAAAACCACCAATAGTGCTAGCAATAATTCCGTCTTAAAGCTTTTCATCAAACCAAATTTTTAATAGGGCATTCAGTTCTTTTTGTTTTGAGCGGAATGAATGACCAGTTTCAAATTTTCTTAATTCGAAATCATAGTTTAAGGAATCTAGTTTTTCCGCAATATCATCGGCTTGACTAGGGCTAACGCGCCTATCTTGGGTAGCGGAGAGAAGAAGAATGCTGGTTTCTTTATTCAACTTTTCGGCCCAAAAAATAACGGATCGCTTTCTCAACTCTGCTTCCCTATTGTTTTGATAATTTGGAATGTAGACAGAAAGCACTTTTTCTTCAAGCATCGGCCTCGCCTCTACCACCTTAAAAAGATTAGAAGGGGTGCTGCCTATTACAGCTGTTTTTATCCGATCCGTCTTGGCTAAAGCCAAATAAGTCATTAATCCTCCCCGCGACCAGCCAAACATTCCAATACGGTCAATATCCGCCTTTTCAACTTCTTGAAGCGTTTTAATTAAATATAGAACATCATTTACATCTGATCCGCCATATTCATCATTGTCGCGGTAATTACTTGCTATAACAACATAACCTTGAGAAGCTAATTCTGCCAGAGATGTTGCCACTAACCTTTTAACTGAAATAGTGGCATAACTGCGATTACCGCCTCTATTAAAGATGATTGCTGGAAATTTCCCCGATCGTTTTGGCTCTATCAGAGTGCCTTGAACAATTAAACCATCACTTAAATAAGTGATTTCATACAATTGAAGATCATAGAGATAATGGAATTCTGCTAAAAGTGAATCACCGGCAAAGCGAAATAATTCCTTACCGATAGTTTGCGGAGATAGTTCTATTAAGTCTTTAGTTAAAAGCTTACCATTTTGCCCGCTTAGAAAACTAGCATTGAACAAGATGAAAATGCAAAGTACTATTTTCATAAGATTGATTTTATAGACCAAGATGTTTTACTATCCTGTAATACAGCTAACCTTTGAATACTCCAAATTAATGAAGATCTGCACCAAAGGTTTCTAATTTCTCAATTAAAACGATAATCAAAAACTCCTTTTAGCCCTTCCCCTCTTACGAGTATTCCTATTTGACCCACTCTGATTTCTTGAAGGGAAAATAAGACTCATCATAGTTATAAGCCAATCTATCACTAAGCGTCTATTTCAGATAATAGCAAAATGTAAACTCCTACAAACTACTCGTATCTTAATATACTAATTGGACCTGCGCTTTCCACTAGATCTCCACATTTCACTACATAATAATAGGTTCCATCTGGCAGTGGATTACCATCGTTATCTGTGCCGTACCAATCGTTTCTATACGATGAGGCGCTAAATACTTCGGATCCCCAGCGATTAAAGATTTCTAAATTACAATTACCGTTTAGTTGCAAAGGACTTAGATCAAAGAAGTCATTTAAATTATCTCCATTGGGCGTAATAATATTATAAACCGCCTCCTTAATATCGGAAACAACAAACACACGCATAGAGTCTAAACCCTCGCAGCCGTAAATATCAGTAAGGCGAACGTAAAAAGTTACGGTATCGTCGTCATCTCTAATTTCTGCGCGTGGATAGCGTGCAAATGGATTATCAAACTTTACAGGCTTATCAGCGTACCAATAATAAGCCGTGCCATAATTGGATCCCAGCGGAGCAAGCTCTCCTCTATTTATGGTGGTATCTGGGCCCGCCTCTACAAAAGTAGAATCTTCGGTTATCCGGATACTGTCGGAAATAGTAACGGAACAGCTATCCCAAAAGACCGTTAAGTCAACGGGTTTTACTCCAGTAGAAGCCCAACTCACTCCAAAAACTCTCTCTCTATTAGAGCGTGGTAAGTAAGCGTCTCCTCCAAAATCCCATCTGAAACGAGCATCGGGAGGCACATTTCCCGCAACGTCGAAACTTAGGTTTTGGACGGCAAAACAGGGAACACCATCCCATAATACCTGTGGATCAACGCCTGGCTCAACGGTAAAGGGAGCATAAGTAGTATCACTGCATTGTTGTCCTGGATTAGCTATTAAAGCCACATTATAAGTTCCTGGTGCTGGATAGGTATACTGAGGATTGTTTACACTGCTGGTATCCGCATTGGTGCTATTATCGCCAAAATCCCAGAGCAGACTATTCGCATTTTGGGTTTCACTTTGGAACTGTACCGTTAAGCCGTCACACAATATTTGTGGTTCTTCTTGTGGTGTCCGCATATCGCTAACTACATTTTGGATGCAATTACTAACCGCAAACTGGTAGTCGAGTCTAACGGTACTAAGGAGCTGACCATTTCGCCATTCGCTAATACAAATTCCCGCCACGTAGATGCCCAATTGAGCCGGTGTTCCCGATAATCTACCTGTGATAGGGTCTACTCGAAAGGCTTGTGCAGAAGGAATTGGATTTTGAAAGCTATATGGAGCGGCAAAAACAACACTATTAAATGGAGGTGGACAAGGAGTGCTTGGAATAACTGAATTACAGCCTCCGCCACCTTGACCGCCACCTTCAAAAATCTGACAAAGGGCAAAACTTAGCGAATCGCCATCGCTCTCGGTTACCTGAATGTCAATATTAGCAGGACGATTTAGGCAAATTACATTGTCTAAAGGCTGAGTAATTTGTGGGGAACTATTGCAGGTAGTGTCCATGCTAGGTATCGAAATAGAATAGGTATTGCCAATGCTACCGGGGCTTACTACATTTCCAATTACCGAATTTCGGCAGCAGCGTTGGTGCACCAAAGTATAGCCTCCCATTATAGGTGGTAAACTTACCGTGTCTACATAATCTGTATACTCCACGCACAAATTAGGCGGAACACTAACACAAGGATCGCTGGTTAAATTATTATTTAGTGATATCACCTGACCTTGGGCAATGCTAAGCTGACTTACTAAGGCGGCATTAATATCATAAATGGCTACTGCTGCTACATTGTCGAAGCTAGCTCCTCCCCCGCCACAGTCTCTATATATTCTCAGTGAAACTGTGTATAGATTGTTACCAATACAGGTGTAACTTATTTCGCCTCCAATAAGATGGGCGGCCTTAGTATCATTAAAACTGAAAACTGAAAGAATGAAAACAAGTCCAACAGTCAGTGATCCAAAATATCGGTTCTTCAATGCAGAATTTTTTTAGGGAGCAGCAAGATAAAAAATAAAGAATAGCTCGAAGGAATGATGCAATAAGTAAAGAAGGATTGTAATTTTGAGGCATGATCAAGAGCGTTGCGATTATCGGAGCCGGAAATGTTGGGCTTTATCTTTATTCTGCTTTTAAGAAGAAGAATCTCGATTGTCGGATTTATTCCCGTAAAAGTACGCACATGGTCGAGCCTTTAGAGAAGTTTAAGGGTGATGTTGATTTCTGTATTATTTGTATCCCCGACGACAATATTGCAGAACTTAGTATGAAGCTTCCCCCTTGCCGCGGAATCCTCGCTCACAGCTCTGGTACAGTTTCGCTCGAGGCCTTATCAGAAAAACATTCACAAAGGGCAATTTTCTACCCTCCTATGAGCCTTCGGCCCGACAGCGATACGCCGATTGAAAAAATTACCTTTTGCCTCGAAGCAAAGCAAAACGCTACTTTAAAAGCGCTGGAAGATTTCTGTGAAAGCCGCGAACTTTCCACCGCGCGTCTCAACTCAAAGGATAGAGCCAGTTTGCATTTAGCGGCAGTAATGAGCCACAATTTTAGCAATTACCTCTACCACCTTTCGTTTAAAATACTACAGGAAAAAAATTTAAACTTAGACTTACTGAAGCCATTACTGGCTGAACAAGTAAAGCAGATTAATCATCTTGACCCCGCCGAAAGGCAAACAGGTCCAGCAAAACGAAAAGATTTTTCCACGATGCAAAAACATCTAAGTTTGCTGCCCGATGATAATAGTAAACTGATCTACAAACTTATTAGCAACGCTATCTTAGGAGAAAATGAAGAAAAATTATAAAGAAGTCCTACACCAAATTAAAGCCTTTGTCTTTGACATTGACGGCGTTTTAACCAATGGACAATTTCAAATTTCCAAGGATGGCAATCCCATAAGAAACCTTAATAGCAAGGATGGTTATGCCATGCAACTAGCAATAAAAAAGGGCTATGTGGTGGCTGTCATTTCGGGCGGACATTGCGAAGGCGTAAAAAGTATTTTGCAAAATCTAGGTTTAACGGACATCTACATGCGCTCTTCTTTTAAAATGGACTCATGGAAAGATTTACTGGCCGTGTATGAGCATCAAAATCTACAAGAGGAAAATATTCTTTATATGGGTGATGATATCCCCGATTATCCACTAATTGAAAGAGCGGGTCTTGGCTGTGCTCCTCATAATGCTGTGCCTGAAATACGTGCTTTAGCAGATTACGTATCTCCCTTTAAGGGTGGCGAAACTTGCGTAAGAGATGTTATTGAACAGACCTTAAAAGTGCAGGATAATTGGATGCTGGAAGGAGACTTTTCATGGTAGCATATCTAAAACTAATCCGTTGGCCCAATTTATTGATAATTGCTTTGGTGCAATATCTAATTCGATTTGCCATAATTGAAAGTCTAAGCTTGCCGCATGTTTTAAACCACGCCTACTTTTTTTTAGGCGTTCTATGCAGCATTGCGCTTGCCGCTGGAGGCTATATTATTAATGATCTGTACGACCTTGACACCGACGCGGTAAATAAGCCTCAACGCATAACCATTGGCAAGAGTATAAAAGAGAGTCAAGCTTGGAACCTTTACTATGCTTCGGTGATAATTGCTATGGCTAGTGCCTATTTTCTGGCTCAGGAAGCAGGAGTAGATGATTTATGGATGATTGCGCCTTTAGCTGCCGTAATCCTTTATTTATATGCTTACGACTTAAAAGCGCGACCTTTTTTAGGTAATTTTATTGTAGCTGCTTTAAGTGCATTGCCCGTATTTTTAGTGGGTGTTTTCGATATTCTTCCCGCGGCAAGTGAGGAAAATGCCTTAACGGTATCACAAACTATTGAAGTAATTGGAGCCTACTCGCTTTTTGCTTTTGGGATAAGCTTTATGCGTGAGATGGTAAAAGACGCAGAAGATAAAGTGGGAGATAAAGCTTCAGACTATAAAACCCTAGCCCTAATTCTACCCGAAGCCGCTTTTAAAATAATTCTAATTTTACTCTTGGTAGCGCATATAATCCCTCTCTCATATTATAGTTGGGATATTTTTGAAAACGATAGCTTTTCTTCGCTCTATCTTTTTTTATTGGTAGTTGCGCCCTTGGTTTATCTCATCTACAAAAGTGGAAAAGCCCAAAAACCCAGAGATTACAAGCACATTAGTACGATTCTTAAACTGGTAATGCTCACTGGAATTTTGAGTATGCTAATTTTTACTATTTCCTTAAAGTATTTGTAGCATGATACCTAAGCTAGTTCTCGGATCACAATCACCACGGCGTGCCGAATTACTTAAAGCCTTGTCTTTAGACTTTCGTCAGATAAGCAGCAATATTGATGAAACTTATCCTGATAATTTAAGTGGATCTGAAATATCCGATTTTATCGCTACCGCCAAAGCAGAGTCTTTGAAAGAACAGCTCGGGGAAAATGAACTGCTTATTTGTTCGGATACAATTGTTTGTTTAGATGATCAAGTTTTGGGAAAGCCAAAAGATGCCCAAGATGCTAAATGGATGCTACAGCATCTTTCAGGACGGGCACACAAGGTGCATAGCTCCATCTGCTTTAGCGATCAGCTAAAAAGCATTTGTTTAAACGATAGTACTGAGGTGCAGTTTAAAGAACTGGAAAATAGCGCAATAGATTATTATATCGAAAACTTTAAACCCTTTGATAAAGCAGGTGCCTATGGCATTCAAGAATGGATAGGAATGGTGGGGATTGAAAAAATTATAGGTTCATACTTTACCGTAATGGGCTTGCCTACCCATTTAATCTTAGCTCAATTAAAAGCTTGGGGAGCTTCGCTAGCTGATTAAAGCTCTCTTTTTTTTCGTATTATGCACTACGATATGAAAATGGAAAAGAAAGCCTCCCTCACAATTGCCCTCATCCCTGTTATTTTTTTAATTATTGCTCTCTCCTTTAACGTTATTGGCGTTTTTGGTGATGACGCTTTAAGTGGATCCAATCAGTTTATTTTAATGATGAGTGGCGCTGTTGCCGCAGCTATGGGCTTGCTTACGGGTACTAAGTGGGAAATTGTTTTATCTGGCATTGAAGATTCTATTAAGTCTACTACCGGTGCCTTAATAATTCTTTTACTAATTGGCTCTCTAGCAGGAGCATGGATGATTAGCGGCATTGTTCCTGCCATGATTTATTACGGATTGAAATTACTTAGTCCGGATATATTCTTGCCGGCTTCGGCTTTAATATGCGCAATGGTTTCACTAGCTACAGGCAGTAGCTGGAGTACCTCCGCAACAGTTGGAATCGCACTAATTGGTATCGGTAAAGCTTTGGGACTTAATGAAGCAATGGTTGCAGGAGCGGTTATTTCTGGCGCCTATTTTGGCGACAAGCTTTCTCCACTTTCAGATACTACCAACCTAGCACCGGCTATGGCAGGTACGGACCTATTCACTCATATTCGGTATATGCTTTATACCACAATTCCATCTTTTATTATTGCCTTGCTGCTCTTCACTTTTATTGGTTTAGGAAGTTCAAGCAACATTTCTATAGATGAGATTCAGCCCTTACTTCTCGAGCTTGAAGGAACCTACAACCTTAGCCCATGGCTATTTTTAGTGCCAGCTTTAGTTATTTTCCTTATCATTAAAAAAATGCCCGCCTTACCCGCAATCTTAATTGGTACCTTAGCGGGCATTGCCTTTGCACCAATTTTCCAAAGTGAACTTCTCGCTCAGTTGTCAACTAACTTAACCGAGGGCTCCTACTATAAATTATTGCTAAATGCCCTTACGGTAGAAGTGATATACCCTAGCAGCCATCCTATCTTAAACGAACTTTTAGTTTCAGGTGGAATGACTAGCATGTTGAATACCGTTTGGCTGATAATCGCTGCTATGGTTTTTGGTGGGGCCATGGAAGCTAGTGGCTTTTTAAAAATTATTAGTGCGGCTCTTTTAAAGCTTGCCACGGGAACCTTTTCACTAATTGCCACCACGGCTGGAACCTGTGGTTTGGTTAATATTACTGCCAGCGACCAGTATTTAGCCATCGTATTGCCCGGAAGAATGTATGCTGATGCTTATGAAAAGCAAGGCTTGGCGCCCGAAAACCTCAGTAGAACCTTAGAGGATAGTGGAACCGTTACCTCTGTGCTAATTCCCCATAATACTTGTGGCGCCTATCAAAGCACTGTTTTAGGTGTTGATACGCTAGCCTATCTGCCCTATGCTTTTTTTAATTACCTCAGCCCTTTTACTACTTTGCTCTACGCCGCAATGGGCTGGAAAATAAAAAAGCTAGTAAGTCCAAGTGCTAAAATGAAAAGTAGCGTAAAGAATGACTGATACTTTAACTAAGCTCATCTCAGCGGAAGCGAAAGCAAGCCAGCTTTTTAGCGAAATTGAAAGTCGAAAATTAGTGCAGGCAGGGAAAAGCGAGAAAGAACTCAATGATGAAGTATATCAGCTTGCCTACGAGTTATTTGGTATTAAAAAATACTGGCATAAGCGTATCGTAAGAGCAGGCGCCAACACGCTCTTGCCCTATCGTGAAAACCCACCTAATCTTCATTTACAAGAAAACGATATTATGTTCTTCGATTTCGGCCCCGTCTTTGACGATTGGGAAGCCGATGTGGGCAAGACCTATGTTTTAGGTGAAAATCCGATGCTCCTAAAACTTAAAAGTGATGTTGAGCAGGCTTGGTACGAAGGTAAAGAATATTTTGAGGCCCATAAGGAAAAGCTAAGTGGGGCAGATTTTTACCAATTCACTTGTGCGCTCGCTAAAAAGTATGGTTGGGAATATGGCAATGAACACTGCGGTCACCTAATAGGAAACTTCCCCCACGAAAAGATTTTTGGTGAGGAAGAAATAAATTACATCCATCCCAATAATAATCTACTAATGCAGGCACCTTATAAAAATGGAAGACCGCGTTATTGGATTTATGAGATTCACTTTATTGACCCGGTGAATAAAGTGGGTGGCTTTTTTGAGCAATTAATCTCCTGAAGCTTCTCTAACTAAGATTAATTTAGCTTCTTCACCCTTTTTAATTCCAAGAGATTTAAAGCATTTCCTTCTAAGCCTTTAATTGATTTTGGATAGAAGCGTAAAACTTGATCGTAAAATAGTGGAACAATGGGCGCCTCGCTTATAACAAGACTGTCCATTTTTTGGTAAAGCTCTTCTCTTAGGCTATCTAAAACCACCGAAGCACTTAATTGGTATAATGAATCGTAAGTGGCTGAAGCAAAATGACTGTAATTTGGGCCATTAGGTGCTGCATTAGTGCTGTAAAATAAAGAAAGGTAATTTTCAGCATCTGGGTAATCTGCTATCCACGAGGCTCGGAAAAAGTCTACTTTACCAGTGGCCATTGCTTGTCGTAGAGTACTCGGCGGACTAACTTCTACCTTAATGGGAATACCAATTTTAGCTAATTCACTTTGTAAGTATTCGCAGAGATCTAAATAACTCGCATTGGTCTGTAGTTTAATCTCCTCTAAACCTTTTCCTTGAGGATATCCAGCATCTTTTAATAATTGCCTAGCTTTTTCTGGCTGATAAGAGTAGCCATAAGTTGCATTAGAATCATATGATGGTAAACCCTTGGGAATAAAGCCCTTTGTAGCTGGTTCTCCGATATTATTACGCAGATATCGCATCATTTTAACACGATCAAAGCCATAATTTATGGCCTGCCTAATTCTAGCATCCTGCCAGGGGCCTCTACCCTTTGCAGAATCAACATAAAAGGCTAAATACTCAGTATTTAGATAGGCCTGCCGGTACAAAGTGAAGTCTTCAGCATACTTTAAATTTAGCTCTCCCTCAGGGCTGAGTAGCTCATCTTTGTAGGATAGGTCTAAACCAGAGATTAAATCATTCTTACCCTTTAGGAATTCTAAAAATGCTGATTGTTTATCGGGAATAAAACTAATAGCGATTGCCTCCAAATAAGGGAGCGACTTTCCTTCTTCATCTTTCTCAAAATAGCTGGCATTACGCCTCATCACCAGCTTTTCATTTTCCAGCCATAGTTTAAAATAAAAGGGACCTGTACCCACTGGCTTGCGGCTAAAATCTTTACCGTAAAACTCTATGGCCTCAGGCGGAACTACTGAGCAATACTTCATGCTTAGTATTCCCAAAAAAGGAGAAAAAGCCTTTTGAAGCCGAATTTGAAGGGTGTGCTTATCTAGCGCTTCAAAGCTGGCAACATTTTTAAAAACCCAGGCTCCAGGAGAAGCGAGATTGGCGGAAAGCAGTCTGCGAAAACTATATTCAAAATCACTAGCCAAAACGGCGCGTGTGCTATCGGTACCAAAACAGGCGTTTTTATGGAAAAACACGTCCTTTCTCAATTTGAAAATATAGGTCTTACCTGAATCTTCAATTTGCCATGAGCGGGCAATTGCTGGCTGAATTCTTAATTCATTATCCATTTGCACCAGGCCATTAAAAAGCTGATTTACTGCCCAAATATTAGATTGAGAGCGAGCAAAGGCTGGATCAAGGCTGCTAACTCCAGCCGATTCATTATAGCGAAATACTTTATTCGACGCCCTTTCTGGCATCTGCCTGCAAGCACTTAAAAAAAGGATAAGGCCAAGAAAAAACAGAAGGTTTTTCATAAATAATATCTCAGGCTAAAAAAAGCACTAGAGCCTCCGGCTAAGTTTTGAATGGCTAGGGTATTTACATGTGATAGACCTAAACCAAGTTGCCATAATGTTTTAATCTGCCAGTAGAATTCGGCACTACTTCCCCAATTATTAAAACCGCCTAAATTCAGTCCCGTATTTAAATGCATTTTCTCGCTAAGTTCCCAGCGCCCTCCTACTTCCACTCTTGGTCTATAAAATGGCAAATACCGATAACGCCCTTGAAGATAAATGGATTTAAGGCTTGCAAATGAAAGGTGATAATCATATTCTAATTGCAACATAAAGGGCATTACCTTAGTGTAATTAAGGGTACGAGGTTCCCCTAAAATAGTACGGGTTGAATCTAGTGAGGACTCAAAAAAGCCTTCTTGCAGATTAAAAAGGTTGGAAACATTAATTCCCGTAAAACTAAAATTAGTATCAACCTCCAAACCAGCTCCGTCACTGAAGACAATAAAACCCAAATCTTGAGCATTTAATTTAAGTTCATGCTTGCCCCAACGCTCCTCAGTAGCTAAATCTAGAGCCAAGCCAACACCAGCTATACCGTAGGCAAAGGGGCGACTAGCGGCATTATAATTAACCGATCCATCAAAGCGAATTTCCGAACCACTTTCGGTAGTGAAAAAAGTGCTTTCTTGGCTAAGAGTACTCTGATGTCTATGGCCTACGATAATTCCAGCTCCTATGGAAACGGGCACGGTATCTATTAAAAAAGAAAACTGGAGCTGTAAACCAGAATACAACCAATCCTCATAGGCGAAATCGGATAAATCGAGTGTGGTACCTGCGCTGGCTTTATTGCCCTGCAGCACTAAGCTCATCAAATCCTCACTTGCTGCTAAAGAAGTTTGCCCTCGCA
>CBFHVV010000022.1:0-8395 GCA_965658965.1 Croceimicrobium sp. | reverse complement strand
TAGGGGCGTAAATAACGTCGTTTGTGGCCTTTGTAGGCAAAGCGAAACTCGTTGTTCTGTACCGAACCAATTCGTAAACCGTTGTCCAGATTTCCAAGAATCTCATTCTTTAGGGCATCATCGTAGGTTTTAGCGGTCCTAAGCTTTAGCAAAAGGCTAGTCGATAAATTACTACTTTCTGTGGAAGCCAAACTACGATACTCCAAATAAGGACGAACAGAAAGACCCAATGGAGGCCTGGTTTGAATTTCTGGTCCAAATACTTTAGCTGTATCCTTCTGCGCAAATAATGAAGCACTGTAAAACAAGGCTGCTATGAAAACAACAAAAACTCTATTTCTCATCTGCGCCAAGCATTAAAATCTCCAATTAGATCGATGTCAATAAAATCACGTGAATTAAACTCAACCAAGTTGGGGTAAGCGGGGGTATTAAGCCTCACTTCAATAATTAAGAATTTCGCTGCACGTAAGGCATTAAAAGTAGGCTCTTGTACCGTAATCTCTACCTGAGAATCCGTTGCTTCAATAACTTTTCCCGCTGGAGAGACCTTAGCTGCAGCTAAAGGTTCTGAGCTTAAAAGGCTATCTGATATATACCAATTATCTTCAGCTATTAAAATTTTAAGGTCGGCTGCACAAGGATAGTGATTGGAAGCCAAAACCTTAATAGAGCCTGAGTTTAATTGATTGCCCTTGTCGTAATCATTAAACCTAAAAGGAAGAGTATCTCTAAATACTAAGTTTTCGATGGCTAAGTGTAATGGAATGGTGGCATTTAACCAAGCCTTTATTCCGTAATTAGTGTTGAGAAATTGACTAAAATCAGTCGGACTCTTACCCCTATTCATAAAAGCATCCATATCAATCGCAAAGGTATCTGGCGTGCTTTCGATTAAATTTTGAATATTGCTGTTGGTATTATTTAAAGGTATACTTAGTCGCCCCGGACTAGGAACCGCTCCCGGGCTATTCTCAAAGGCGCGATTAATGGTAAAATCAAAACCTAACTGGTTCCAAGCTAAGCTAGTACTTTGGCCACCCGCTATTGCATCAACGGCATTTATTCGAAAGTCAAATTCAGCACCCACGTAATTTTCAATCTCCAAAGTCATTTGCACGTCTTCAAACTGAAAATTGGCACCAAGATTATTTAATGCATTAAAAGGAGCTTGCTCTATACTGCTAATGGTATCGTATCCTAAAAAGCCATAACCTCTATCGGTAATCAAATCATTAATGCCCGTTTGCACGTAAACGCTGTCGCTTAACGATAAATTGATGAGGCGACCAGTACTGTCAATTCCTCCTCTAAAAATCGTGTAGAAAGTATTGTAAACGCCAGTGGTATCCGGCAAGCCAGTCAGATCTAAGGTATAATCTACTACCGGAATTTCTCGATAGGCATTAACCGACGAACCGGCTGGAGCGGCAGGAATTATTTCTAAAAACTCAAGAACATTACCATTATTCTGTGCGCCTGGTAAACGATAAATTAAATTAATGCTATCGTCGATAGTGCTTTGGGCATCCATAAAAATATTACCCTCCGAAACATGAACAGAAGTTAAAAGAGCTGAAGGTGGGAAAATTTGTGCCGTGGCAGTTTCATTAAACAAATCTTGAGCAGGAAAAACTGCCGTCGCCGAAACTGGGTCAAGCTTATCTAAAGTTACTTTTAGGTCAATGGCATCTGAGGTATCAATTAAAACGGGGTTTCCATTGCTGCCCGGAGAATCCAAATTAATTAAAGAAGCTATCAACTCGCCCTCAATTAGGAAGTTATTAATTAGGTGGACCGAATCATAATGAACTGCTCCTGCCGGCAAGGTAGGAACCGTATTTTGCACAATGGCAGTCCCGCTGTTTTGATTAATTATTTCATATTGAATATTAGTAATGTCAATGGGAAAGTTATTCTCCATTTTCAAAACCAACCATCCGTCTTGTAAAATCATAGACTGGAAAAAGTCCGTAGCATCAATGTCAAAATTAGAAGGCCCAATATTATTTAGCGGTGGAATTACCTGATTGGTGCCATTGGCGAGTATGAGCAGTGATCCTTGAATGCCTGCTTGGCTAGCAATACGGCCTAATGATATTTTATTGCTAATCACTCTCTGACCGAGCGTGATTTTCTTTAGCGTAGCCGTGTTTTCAAACACATTGTTAAATGGTGGAGCAATCTCCCCTGGTTTCAAAGAAGCAATATTATTGCTAAACACAAGGTGTACCAAGCCAGTATCGTTGCTATAAAGGCTACTGTCTAAAGATTGGAGATCATTAAAATCAACTCGTGTTTTGAGCATGGGAACCAAAGCATCCACCGTCCAATTTAACTGGCTAACATCTGGCCGGCAGCTACCAAAGACAAATAAGGATAAAATGCAGAGTAGTGATATTTTACGCAATAGAAAACAATTTAGGGCCAAAGTACGAAATGCCAGCAAAATATTTTCGGGTAGGCCGCTTCCGAGGCAAGTTCTATCTTCGTGGCAAATTTCAAAACATGTCTACTCTTCTAATAAAAAATATTGGTCAACTTGTTCTGGTAGAAAACCAAGGACGTACTTATAAGCGTGGCTCAGAAATGAGCGAATTCCCCACTATCACTAATACTTGGCTCTTAATAGATGCAGGCCGAATTACTAAAATAGGGGCGGAAAACTCGCAACCTCCAACAGAGGCTAATGTGCTAGATGCGAAAGGCGCGGTGATGATACCTGCTTATGTGGATAGCCACTCTCACTTAGTTTACGCTAGCAATCGGCAAGATGAATTCGCTCAGCGTTTAGCAGGTTTAACTTACGAGGAAATTGCAGCACGCGGCGGTGGCATTATTAATTCGGCCTTAAAATTAAGAGCCGCCAGTGAGGAGTCGCTTTTTGCAGATGCGAAAGAGAGACTGAAGGAATTAATTAAAATGGGTACAGGGGCTATTGAAATCAAAAGTGGCTACGGATTAGATCTAAAATCAGAAATGAAAATGCTACGCGTCGCAAGACGCCTTGCGAAGGAAAGCCCAGTTGCCATTAAAACTACCTTTTTGGGTGCCCATGCTCTAGCTCCAGAATATAAAAATGATAAAGAGGCCTATATCAAACTGATAATTGATCAAATGCTGCCAGCAATTGCCGCAGAAAACTTAGCCGATTATATTGATGTTTTTTGCGAAGAAAACTATTTCAGCTTAGAGGAAAGCTTGCGTATTCTAGCAGCAGGAAAAGAGTATGGATTAGAGGCTAAAGTGCACGTAAATCAATTTAACAGTTTAGGCGCTGTACCTGCCATGGTAAATCGTGGTGCCTTATCGCTCGATCATCTAGAAGTGATGACAGCGGCAGATATTGATAGCATCTGCGAAAGCAATACCATTGCCTGCTTACTTCCGGGCTGCAGCCATTTTTTAGAAATACCTTATGGTCCGGCAAAAGAGCTTATAGCAAAAGATGGCATCATTGCTTTAGCTACTGATTTTAATCCTGGATCCGCTCCTAATGGTAATATGAACACGGTCCTTTCGCTTGCCTGTGTGAAAATGAAATTAACCGCCTCCGAGGCACTTATCGCCAGTACCTTGAACTCGGCCGCAGCGATGGGCTTAAGTGAAGAATTAGGTAGTATTGAAGTGGGTAAGCTCGCTAATTTATTAATCCTAAAACCAGGCTATACCTTAGAGTCTATTCCTTATCATTTTGGCCATAATTTAATCGATCATGTAATCCTTAAAGGAGAAAAGCAATAATGAAGAACTTAGTTCACTTTAAAAGAAATGAAATCAGCTCGCTTACGCAGATACGTAAAGGCGAAACAAAAATAGGCGAAAAGATAAATTGTCTACAAAGCTTGGAAGAGCTCAAGGCCTCCCCCGCCCCTTTTGTAATCTTAGCTATTAAAGAAGATATTGGTATCCGGGCAAATTTTGGTAAGGCAGGCGCAGCGCAAGCCTTTAACTATGTATTGCCAGCCCTGCTAAACGTGCAAGAAAATCGCTTTCTCTCTGCAAAGCAATTTGACCTTTTAGGTTATCTAGATTTTCCCGAATATATGGATGAAGCGGCAGAATTAGATCCTAATATTGAAACCGACTTAGATAAACTACGGGAACTAACTGCGCTAATAGACTTAAGGGTTAGTGCTTTAATTCAAGCGATTGTTGAGCTTAACAAGGTGCCAATTGTTATTGGAGGAGGCCATAATAATAGCTACGGAATTATTAAAGGCTGTGCAGCAGCTAAGGATAAAAACATTGATGTTTTAAATATCGATCCTCATGCCGATTTTCGTGCTTTGGAAGGGAGACACAGCGGCAACGGATTTAGTTACGCTGAAAATGAAGCCCTTTTGGGTAGGTATGCGGTTTTTGCTCTGCACGAATCTTACAATAATCAGCAAACTTTAGAAGCTTTCCGCAGCAGTGCCGAACTCTATTATATGAGCTTTGATGAGCTATTAACCTTTAGCACCGCCGAAAGGGATCGTCTATTTAAAGATGCTTTACGTTGGTTAGGATCGGGGCAAATTGGCTTAGAATTAGATTTAGATAGCATCACTCGAATGCCGGTTAGCGCCTATAATGCCAGTGGCTTGAGTATGCGGCAAGCCCGACTGTTAATTAAAACTGCAGCGGCCCTTTCTAAGCCTTATTATTTTCACTTGGCAGAAGGCTCTCCCGAACGAGTAGAATCTGAACTTGAACGTGAGTTAATGGGCAAAGCTATTTGCTATCTGATTACCGATTTTATAAAATCCTACGGAGAGTAAAAAAGGATTTAGACCTTAAAAAAGGCGACCGCATTGGTCGCCTTTTTTTGTGAATTGCTTTTAATCTTACTGATAAATATTGGAAGCTTGCCTGTTCGAAGATTGGTCGGTATACCAGTCGGTAGAATTGGCACCATTACTCTGCGCCCAATTGGCAAAATTCAGGTAGGCCTGCACAATGTCGGCCTTCTCCTCGGGGTAATCAAATGACTCTGAGACTTGAATTGCCCAAGGATGATTAGAGCTCGTTTTATAATACTGTCCAGAGGCTGGATCACTAGCGTCGTCGCTTGTTCCAAAAAGCGATACATCTACTAAATCAGTTGGGCTTTTATTTACCATGTGTATTTCTTGATCTCTCTGCTTAAAAGCAAAAATGGAGATATCTTCAAGCTCACTTGATGATAAGCCAGTAGTAAATGAAATATCTATGGTTATAGTATCTGAGGTACCTTTCGCATTGCTGCTAATACTATTAAAAAAGGCACCACCAACTCTGTTAATTATTTGTTCAACATCGTCGCATGCTATCACTACCGCATTACTCTGACCGTTTTCAGTTCCATTTGAGGCATTAGAAATATTGCCCGTTGTTAAACTGTTTCCATTTACAGCATTTACCCGGTTAGAAGCCACACCATTAAAATGCACACCAAAACCTTTTATAAGGTCACCTCCCAAGGCACGCACCGAAAACTTATATTGGATACGAGTAGCCTTAGCATTGGCATTAAAGGTATAACGTGTTGAATAGTCTAATACTAGATCATTAAAATCATAATCTCCTTTGGCTGGCCATAAATCCTCGTAGGCAATGGTTCCGTAAATCGGCAAGCCATCAACATCAGCAGCAGGACTAAAGAGATCGTAAACTGCATTGGCATCATTAGGATATTCATCAACATCATCTCTCACACTATCTAAATCAGAATCTGCAACGGTTATTACTGGTTTACAATTATTGCTTGGATCAGAGGCAAAAGTGCCAGGAATTGAAACCTCATCCACTAAGGCACGTTTGTTACGGTTACCATTGGTGCTCTCAAAGCGTAAATAAACCTTATAGGGATTTGTGTTATTGGCAATTGCAGAAGGGACAGCAATGCTAACGCTTTGTGCCTTATTGGTTGGTTCCGACATTGTATAAACAGATCCTGTAATTACATTGCCTTCTCCCCAAGTATCGTTAGCATCAAATTCAATAAAGTCAATAAACACCTTATAAACATTGGAACCATCGAAACGATCAATGCGCGTTTTAAAAGTGATGTTGCCACTTTGTAGATTTACAAAAGGACTTTTTAACCAAAACGAATTTTTGTTCGTGTTTAATGAGCCACTTTTCGCCCAATAGGTGGCGGAAGGATCACGGTCAATTCTATTGGTTAAACTGAAGCCCCCGAATCCCCAGCAAGTCTCTTGTGAGCGATTGCCTGATGAGTTATCAAAATTGGTAAAAACCGTTTGAGCACCAGCGCTCAAACTGAGGCTAAGGCTTAAAGAAATAAATAACTTTTTCATGCGACTAGTTTTCATCTTGGATATCAGATCTATCATCAAAAGCAATAAAATCAAATTCAGCGGTATTATTAGTAAAGCTTAGTTCTTTACTTATAGTACCGAAAGAAACTACTGCTGATTCTAGGCTTCCCTTAGCCAAAAACTTAATCTTTTTTGAATCTGAGGTGCTGGCAAGGGTTTTATATACTAATTCCCCCTTCAAATCTCTTATTTCGATAAAATTAGTGGTCGTAAAAGGAATATTCTTTAAGGCTACTAAATCAAGGCTAAACTCCTTTTCGGTAGACCAAGAGAAATCTGGAGAGTTTTTAATTTCATGAAAATTATCAGGCTGAGCCGCCACAGATGTGGTATTTATTGAATCATTCTTTTCGCAGGCAATTAGCGCAAGAGTCAAAGCTCCTAAAATGAATATTTTTCTCATTAATGATGTTTTTTAAGGTACATGGAAAACTAAGCCAAATTAATAAGGTATTGTATTTCAGTAATTTATTACATAATATAAAGAAAAAAGGCTTCCTAAATAGGAAGCCTTTTCCAAAAATGAGAATAACCTTACATTTTCTTTTTAATAGCTTTCGACAATGCATCACGGTGCATCAGTACCGATATCGTTTTATACTTTACAAAAGCTTCGGAAGCATTGATATAACCACTTTTAAAGTCATTAGCTCTTTCGCCCCAGCTGTTTTTCACTGTGTAGTATTTAGTTCCTGCCTGATCTTTAACCATTCCGGTGATCTGCATACCATGATCATCGGTGGTTTCGTAATTGTTATAGGCTTCCTGACGGAGAGCTTGGCTTATTTGCAGCTCGTCTTTGGGACCATTAAACATGTTAGCTTTCTCTTCCTTAGTCATCAGGCTATAAGCTGTAGCGGGTACGATTGCTACTCCATTTTTTAGGGAGAATCCTTTCTCGCTTACGTCTGTAGCCCATGCTACGGTATATCCTTCTTCAAGACTGTGGTCAATTTCTGACATCATTTCATCTAAAGGCACGTTAAATGAATTTGCCCATAACCAGTTGTCGGGAACTTGAATCATTGCCATTTCATTAAAATCATGGTGAGTAAAGGAGGTAATTTGCACATACTCATCGGCCTTTATTCCCATATAATCATCGGCGAAAGATCTCGGTGTATAAGTTTTTCCTTTGAACTCAAATTCTTCTGGCACCTTTCCTAAATAAGAGTCCAAGGTTGCATTAATAACATCCTTCCAGTTGTTTGATAACTTTCCGTTTCTGTTTTTAATTACTTCATCTAACTGGGCTTTTAAAATGGCTTCTAATTCCGAATGATTATTAATCTCCGTTCCATAGTTTAAACCTTCGTAAACCTCTTGCGGCACAGCTCCATATTTATCAATTACATAAAGCACATCAGGTAAAGCACCACCCTGAGCAAAATTCAAATGGCCATGTAAACGCACATACTTTATGGCCTTATCGAAATAAACGTGGCGAACAGTAAACATCTCAGAAATATCTACTGGCTCTTTCCCCATGCGAAGCATTTCGCTTTCAATAAAACCAGTGGTAGCATAAGACCAGCATGTACCGCTTCTACCTTGATTTTTTACCGGTGTCGCTTCTAAATCGATAAGGGTTTCAAATTGATAGCCTTCACTATTATCACCACCATTATCTTTAATCTTATTAATTAAATCGTCTTGCCCGTAGGCAGTTGTACCGGCTAATACCGCTAAGCTTAGAAGAATTTTCTTCATGAATTTACTTATTACTTGTTATTTATTATCGATTTGTTTCAAGAGAGTTTGAACCGCAGTTTGCAGTTGTGCATCCTTTTTATTGGCTCGTGAGGCCGGCGGGTTTTCAACTAAAATATCTGGCACGGCAGGACCGTTCTCCATATTTTCACCAGTAGATTTTACATACCATGCACGAAATGGCAAGCGTATAAAAGAGCCATTTAATAAGGAAGACCCACCCGTAGAAATAACCGCTCCAAAAGTTGGTTGCCCTACCAAAGTGCCTATGCCTAAAGATTTGTAGGCATGACTAAATATCTCGGCATTAGAATAGCTGCTTTCATTGCAAAGCGCCACCGAGGGTTTCGTCCAAGCCGCCAAAGGTAATCTTTCGCTAT
>CBFHVV010000021.1:0-44361 GCA_965658965.1 Croceimicrobium sp. | reverse complement strand
ACCGCCATCACTAATAGTGAAGCAGCCTTGTCCATTGTCAAAGTTTTCTGAAAAAGGTAGGCTTACTGCCAAACAAGCGGTGTTAATATTTAAAGGACCTAAGGTATCCGTTAGACTTCCTGCGCAACTGTCTAATACATAGAAATCATAACTTGTATTAGGGCTTAAACCGTTGATTCCAATGGGACTAAGAGCATTAGTAATTCTTGTTCCACTTCCTACATTAAAGCCAGCAGCACCATATTCTACGGTAAAGCCAGCAGCTGTACCTGCGGTCCAAGCTATGTTTACGCTATCGCTACCTACATAGGCGGCATTTAAGTTTGTAGAAGGATTACAAAGTACTTCACTAACGCTAAAGTTATCTAGTAGCCAGTACCAAGCCCAAACCCCATCATCTTCAAACACGAAACGTACTTGCAAGGCGGCATTTGCATAAGAGCTAATGTCAATATATTGATGATCCGGAGCAGAGAATGCTCCAACGCTACTTGAGCTCTGATACACACTTACCCAATTTGTACCATCGTAAACTTCTACAACCACAGAATCTGTACTCGCATTTCTGTAAAATTGATCAAACTCTAAAATCAAGCTGCCGCTAATACTTGAAGCGTCAATGCTAGGAGAAACAAATAGCTCACTCATGGTAGCTGCTGATCCTGCGTCGTCACTATCCACCTCAATATGGGCCGTTCCGTCTAAATCGCCGCCTGAACTACCGCCACCTGCAGGTGCTACTCGCCAGGTATCCGTTGTATTACCGCCATCTATAGCAGAGAAACAACCAAAGCCATTATCAAAATTATTAGTATAAGGTAAGCTAGCCGTTGCACAAGGAGTACAGAAGGTATAGGGCCCTGAGTAACCAGAATAACCACCACCAGGGCACTCTCTTGAAATATAAACATCGTAACACAATCCTGCACTAAGGGCATTAATACAAGTACCAGCATCGGCATTAGTTAGAGAAACGCTTAAACCACCACCGGTAGCTTTAGTGCCTGAACAGCCCGTACCTTGAGTAAAGCCTACCGGCCCCCATTCAAAAGCAATACTGTCTGTTAGTTGACTTAGGTTTACGGTAAAACTAGTAGAACTACTAGCACTTACGCTAACTGCGGTTGGGTTGGGACATAATACGGATTCCACTTTAAAATTATCCACTAGCCAGAACCAAGCCCAAGAACCATTGTCTACATAGCGAAAACGCACTTGCAAACTGTCATTAGCATAGGCTGTAATATCAATTTGCTGCTGATCTGGTGTACCAAAAGCACCTACTGTAGTAGCCGATGAATAAACCGTTTGCCAATTAGTACTATCCCAAACTTCTACCCAAACACTATCGTTGGTGTTTAAAGAACGGAAGTAATGGTCAAACTCTAAAAACAGAGTTCCCGTTACATTGGCCGCATTAATATAAGGCGAGCTAAGTGTCTCGTCTAAAGTATTACCGGAGCCTGCGGCATCGCTATCAACCTCCATAAAGCCGGTACCGTCTAAATCACCGCCCGCTGTACCAGATCCACTTAAAGCCTGAGCCCAAGTATCGGTAGTAGAGCCGCCATCGGTAATGGTAAAGCAACCCACGCTACTATTAAAGTTTTCGTAAAAAGGAAGGCTTTGCGGAGGGCATTGGCCGTAGCCAGTACTAGCCCATAGCGAGAGCATCCCAAAAATGAGAATTTTTTGCAGAGTCATAGTTTCATTATAAGATTAGTAATACACAAACATAAGTAAAAGGAATAAGTCCTTAACATTTATTGCCTACACATTAGGAAAAGAAATATTGGAAAATTGAGAAATTAAAGCCCAATGAATGAAAGGAGGTTTGCAGATAGGCTTTTAAGCCAAGGCCAATCTAATTAGAGATGTATAACCTAAAGCCCTTTAAAAATTAAATGCGCCTATTTTTTGAATTTTATGAAATGTGCGCAGAATTTAATTGTCAGTTTTAACAAATTTTAGCAAATATTAAGGAGCCTTAAAACCAACTCTCTTATGGCTTCCGTCACAAAATGGTTTGTTTTCAGAAGCACCACAACGACAAAGTGCGGGGTTCTTTTCTGTGCGACTTTCGCCTTTTGCATGGCTAAGCTTAATGGATCCATTAATTAAAATTGGCCCGTTTGGAACCAAGGTTGCGGTTAAAACATCAGCATTAGTCTCTTCGGGTTTATCCTGCCCTTGGTAACTTAATGCGCCAGAAGGGCACTTTTCAATTTGCGCACGAATAGCTTCGCCACTTGCGCCATTAGGATCTACCCACGGCCTTTTACCATAGCGGAAAACTTCCCCTAAATTTCGCCAACACTTCTCACTATGAATGCATTTATGCGCCTGCCAAATAATGGTTACTTCATCTCCTGCATATTCGCGTGTGCTTGGCTTAACTTTCATAAATCGTTGTTTAAACAATAAAAATACAAAAGCAAATTAGACATCAACATTATTGATAGCATATTTTATCCTTTCCCCTTACTTTGCAAAAAAACATTTTCTCTTGCAGCTCTATCCTAAAGACTTGGCCGAGGCCCTCGATTTTCAGTTTATTCGCACGCAGTTAGCAAAGCTTTGCTCGAGTGCACGTGCCAAAGACATGGCGCTGGAGCTTCAACCTATTCAAGACCTCTCAGCGTTACGCAAAACGCTTAAAGAAACCGATCAAATATTAAGTCTGCTTCTTAGCGATGAAAACTTTCCCAATCTCGAACACCCTCCTTTGGGTGCCTTTTTACCCAGGATTTCCATAAAAGGGCATGCTTTGCGCGAAGAACAGTATGCTGAAATTCGCAGTCTCGCCCTAAATTACCGCGATATTCGTCGCTTTATTGACGGTAAAAAGGACCGCCTTCCTGCTTTATGGCGCAACTTGGAAGTCCTTTTTTCTGAAAAAACAGTAATAGAAGAGATCGATCGGGTAATTGATGACCGGGCACAAGTCCGCTCCAATGCCTCTCCAGAATTGCAAAAAATTCGCCGCGACTTAATTAAAAAACGTGCTTCCGCAGAAAGGATATTTCAACGCTCTCTCAAAAAAATGAGAGATAAAGGTATCCTGGCTGATTTCGATGAAAGTGTCTCTGAAAGCAGACGGGTTCTGGCCATTCAATCAGCTTATAAAGGACAAGTTCAGGGAATACAGCACGGTTCCTCACATCGACAAAGTATTACATTTATCGAGCCCGGCGAAACGGTGGAGATAAACAATCAGATAACCGAACTAATTGAGGATGAGCAAGAAGAAATAAAACGCATCTTGCGCGAGCTCAGTGCCATTCTATCGCCTTACCGCGCACACTTAGAAGAAATTGAAACGCAATTGGTTCACCTAGATTATCATCGAGCCAAAGCCTATCTCTCTCATCGCGAAAAAGCATGCGTCCCCTACATTTCCCGCGAAAAGCGCATTGTTCTAAGAGAGGCGTATAACCCGGTGCTAAGGCACTTTAATCGCCTAAAAGAAAAAGATACTGTTGCTTTGAATTTGGAACTCCATCCGCAGCAGCGTCTTTTAGTAATTAGTGGCCCCAATGCCGGCGGTAAATCGCTCTCCCTTAAAACCGTAGGGCTTTTACAAATTATGCTACAGTCTGGCTTACCTGTTCCTGTGCATCCAGAAAGTGAGATGTGTCTTTTCGAGCAAATCTTAGGCGACATTGGTGATTCGCAAAGCATTGAAAATGAACTAAGTACTTACAGCTCTAAGTTGCAAAAGATGGAACATTTTCTCCGTCACGCCGACGAAGAAAGCCTTCTTTTAATCGACGAATTTGGCTCTGGCTCCGACCCAGAGTTAGGCTCGGCATTAGCCCAAATTTTCCTAGAGAAGCTAAATGGTTTTAAAAGTTTTGGCATTTTAACCACACATTTCAATTCTATTAAAGCTTTAGCGGCCGAAACAGAAGGGATTGTAAATGGGGCCATGCTTTTTGAGCGCGAAACCTTTAAACCACGCTACGAATTAATTATTGGGCAACCTGGCTCTTCATACACTTTTGAAGTAGCTCAGCGCAGTGGAATTGCCAAGCATATTATTGAGGAGGCACGCGGCAGAGTGCAGCAGAACACGCTTGAGGTAGACCGCCTTTTAGTGCAAATCCAAGAAGACAAAGTAAGTATTGAAAATACTCGCTTGCAACAAGAAGCTGAACTTCAAAACTTACGCGGTTTAAAAGCGGAGCAACAGCAGAAAATCTCTAAACTAGAAGATAAGTTGAGTAAGCAAACAAAGCTCAATCAAGAAGAAGACCGCGTGATGTATTGGGGCCAACGCTTTCAAAAGCTTATTGATAGCTGGATGGATCAAAAAACACAAAAAGACAAAAAAGAGGTTATTGCCCGTTTTATAGCTATGCTAAACCAGCGTTCAGGTGAAGTACAAAAGGAAGAAGGGCAAAACCTACAGAAGAAAATGGCCGTGCGCCATAAAAACATAGATAAATACACACGCGAACCAATTAGCATTGGTGCGCAAGTAAAAATTATTGATTCGGGAATAATTGGCACATTAATCGAACAAAAAGGTAGCAAGTACATCATAGCTTTAGGTGGAAACCTTCGCGCTAGTCTCGATCGTGAAAAATTTGTCCGTTCCGATGCCCCTATTGGCGACAAACCCAAAGTAAAGAAGCGGAAAAAAACCTTCAAAAAGCAAGGTGATAAGCCAGTGCTTAAGGAGCTAAAGCCAGCCCCAAAGGAAAGTTCCTCAAGCAAGAGACAAGAAACTGAAAACACGAAGGGTTCCAAACAGAGCCCTAAAAATGCTCAAGCCAAACAGCCAAATAATAAAGCTCCGAAGGAGACTGCTAAAGCTCAGTCAAAGCAAGATAGAAAGCCGGCTAAAGAAAAACCTCAAGCTAAAAACAGTACAAAGCATGAGCCAAGGCCGTCAAAAAATAAGACTCCGGCAAGCAAGCATATCAAGAAGCAAGATCCAAGCGATACTTAGGTTAATAATCAATCCTTACATTTGAGCGCCTAAAAAAATAATGATGGAAGAAGTTGTATCAGATATTCCCTTAATTACCAATGACGCTGTAGTTTTCGGAATATTAATGGCCTTATTATTAGTAATTTTTAAGTCCAGTGAAAACCCGCGCTACGCTAAGTTTTTTAAGGTAATTCCCGCCTTATTACTGTGCTACTTTCTCCCTTCGCTTTTTAGCACCTTCAACATTATTTCACCCCATTGGATTGATTTAGAGGCTGCCAAGGCATTTTTAATTCAAGAAGGTTATAGCTTAGAAGGCATTAGCAGCTTTAAGGATTTTAAAAACTACGTTATCAATCAGGAAATACCCAATGCACTGCTTAAACCTTTTATGGGGAAGTCTCAACTCTATTTTGTGGCTTCGCGATACTTACTCCCTGCCAGCTTAATACTACTTACTCTCAGCATCAATTTAAAAGAAGTTTTTCGCCTCGGACCCAAAGCCTTAATTATGTTTTTTACGGGAACAGTAGGGGTAATAATAGGCGGCCCTCTTGCTATCTTAATTTTTAGCGCTATTGCACCAGAAGTAGTGGGCGCTGGCACTGACGATATTTGGCGCGGCATGACTACTATTGCCGGCAGTTGGATTGGCGGTGGGGCTAATCAAGCGGCCATGTTTGAAATATTCTCTGGCGAGGAAAACCTAATTTCTGGTAAGATTTACTCGGTAATGATTACCGTAGATATTATTGTTGCGGAAATTTGGATGGCCTTTTTATTATTAGGAGTAGGTAAAGCAGATCGTATTGATAAATATTTTAAAGCCGACTCTTCTGCCGTTGAAACGCTAAAAAATCACATGCAGGAATTTAGCTCTAAAATTGCTCGGATTCCTTCCTTTACTGATTTAATGGTAATTTTAGGAATTGCTTTTGGCGGCACCGGTTTAGCCCATCTGTTTTCCGATATTATTGCCCCATTTATTTCCGAAACAGCTCCTTATTTAGCCGAGCGCTTTAGCCTAGGCTCGGGATTTTTCTGGCTTATAGTATTAGCAACAACTCTTGGTATTGGCCTTTCCTTTACCAAAGCGCGCAATTATGAAGGTGCTGGTGCCTCAAAAGTGGGAAGTATTTTCATTTATATTTTAGTGGTAACCATCGGAATGAAAATGAATATCCTTGGCATTTTCGAAAACCCCGGACTCTTCCTCGTTGGTTTAACCTGGATGGCTTTTCACGTTGGATTGCTGTTCCTAATTGGTAAAATCATCAAAGCACCATTTTTCTTCTTGGCCGTTGGCAGTAAAGCCAATATTGGTGGTGCGGCCTCTGCTCCAGTTGTGGCTGCAGCCTTTCATCCCAGCCTTGCACCAGTAGGTGTTTTATTAGCCGTTTTAGGATACGCACTAGGAACTTACGGCGCCTACCTTTGTGGATTATTAATGCAATTTGCTAGTACGTGAAAAATTTATTTGTCTACCTTTTTATACTTCTTTCTTGGGCAGGTCAAGCCCAGATGGATAGCACTCACCAAACCATACGCTCTATTTATAATCTCGCCCTAAGCGAGCAGCAAGGCTATCATTGGCTAAAAGAACTTTGCGCTATGGGGCCACGATTATCGGGTTCCGATCAGGCTACAGCTTCCCTTTTACACTTTAAAAAGAAGATTGATAGCTTAGGCTTTGAAACCTCTTTACAGAGTGTAACCGTTCCTAAGTGGGAGCGAGGACCACAAGAAACGGCTTGGATTACGCAAGAAGGACGAAAAGGAGAAGACTTAGCGATTACCGCTTTAGGAGGCTCAGTAGCTACTCCTTCTGCTGGTTTAGAAGCTAAGCTGGTAGAGATCTCCTCTTTTGAGCAATTAGATAGTTTAGACCTAAATGGTAAAATTGCCTTTTACAATATTCCTATGGATCCAACTTACATTTCCACAGGTTTTGCTTACGGAAATGCGGTTAAGCAGCGTTGGGCAGGAGCAATTGAAGCTTCAAAACGCGGCGCGCTTGCTGTAGTAATTCGCTCATTAAGCAGCAGCGTTAATAAGTACCCGCATACAGGTAGCATGAGTTATGAAGAGGGAACTAAAAAAATACCGGCGGCGGCTCTAAGTACTTTTCACGCCGAACTATTAAGTAAAGAGTTGAAAGAGAATCCTAATTTAAAGTTGAAGATGAATATGGCTTGCCGCTGGTACGATAGCGTGGAAAGCTACAACCTCATCGCAGACTTAAAAGGCAGTGAAAGACCAGATGAATTAATTTTGGTATCTGGCCACTTTGATTCGTGGGATTTAGGCACAGGAGCACATGACGATGGTGCTGGTTCTATGCATGCTTTAGAAAGTTTATACCTCTATAAAAAACTACGCCTTCCGCATAAGCGAACCCTACGCTTGGTTTTTTACATGAACGAAGAGTTTGGCTTGAGCGGTGCTAAGGCTTACGCCAAGATGAGTAAAGAAAAGGGGCTGAAGCACCTTATTGCCATAGAAAGCGATGGAGGTGGTTTTACTCCCAAAGGCTTTAGCATTCAAAGTAGCAAAGAAATGCTTGCTCGAGTTAAAAGCTATCGCGACTATTTTGAACCTTATGGTATATATCAATTTGCCAGCGGTGGTTCTGGTGCTGATATTTCTCAATTAGGAAGTGACGATAAAGTTCTTATTGGTTTAAGACCGGATAATCATCGCTATTTTGAAGTACATCACTCTGCTTTAGATAATATTAATGCCGTTAATGCTCGGGAATTAACCATGGGTTCCGCTGCCCTTACTTCATTAATCTACCTTTTAGATCGCGACGACGTTTGCTTTAAATGCAATTAAAATATTTTACACTGATTATCAATTGATTATATCATAGCTGCTAAAAATTCACTATTACTGTGAACCAAAAGGGGGTCTAATAGTTATTTAGACAGGTTAAGGTTTGGTTAATTGTTTTGATTAAGTTTGAAACAAGTGAAGGGAGGCAATAAGCCTCCCTTTTTCGTTTTATGGCCAATTCTTGTGTTTTTAATTGAGCTGAAGCGAGCCATTTCGAGCGCATTTTGTTAACAAAATGTTAGTAAAAGCTCGCTTTAATCCCTTTATCTATGCGGGCTGTAGCTAAATTGCTGATAAATAAAGCTTTACACTTGCTTTAAAAACTCGCAATCCCTACCTTGTTAGCATCTAATTAATGAGGGGTTAATGGAAAGAATTTTACAGTTTTTAAACTTAAAAGGACGAAAGGGCACAGGCTTAGATCCTTGCCATCTTAATAATAGACCTTGTCGACCTGCGATCACTAAAAATCGCGCCCAAATTTTTAAAACCTATAACTATAGGTTCAAAAGTTTAAAGTATCGCTCAATAGCTAGCTAATTCGCGCAGTTTTTCTTCCACTTTTTTAGCATTAGGAATCATAGTAAATTCTAAAGTACTATTTAAGGGAATGGCAGGCATATTTTCCGAACCAATTACCATTACTGGAGCATCTAGGTACTCAAAAACTTCTTGTTGTAACCAACCAGCTATGCCTTGAGCAAAGCCATTACGTTCTGGCTCCTCTGTTACAATTAAAACCTTATTATGCTTTTTAGCACGCTCTATCATTAAGTCTTCATCTAAAGGATAAAGTGTTCTTAGATCTAATACCTCTACCTTACCATCTAGTGCTTTACCTGCTTCTTTCGCCCAATAAACGCCCATTCCGTAGGTAATTACTAAAAGACTCTCTTTCGCCTCAACACTTACCTCGCTAGCCTTGTAGGCGATACGTCCCTTACCAAAAGGAATTACGTAGTCTTCATCTGGCTCAATGGTTTTTGCGTCTTCTGTACCTTTAATTTTACTCCAGTATAAACCCTTATGCTCTAGCATTACCACCGGATTAGGATCATAGTATGCTGCTTTCATTAGGCCTTTTAAATCTGCACCAGTACTAGGGTAAGCGATTTTTATTCCCCTAATGTTGGTCAAAACACTTTCTACACTAGAAGAATGATAAGGTCCGCCACTACCATAAGCTCCAATCGGAACACGAATAACTGCGCTTACGGGCCATTTACCATTAGAAAGGTAATTACTTCTACTCACCTCCGTAAAGAGCTGGTTTAAACCAGGCCAGATATAGTCGGCAAATTGAACTTCCACAAAAGGTTTCAGCCCTACGGCACTCATACCTACTGTGCTGCCGATAATAAATGCTTCTTGAATAGGGGTATTAAAAACACGATCGTCACCAAATTTCTGAGCCAAGGTTGCAGCTTCTCTAAAAACACCCCCTAAACGCCCACCTACATCTTGTCCATACAACAAGGCCTCAGGCTCCTTGCGCATTATCTCTTGAATAGCAAAAAGCGCAGCATCTACCATTACGGTTTTATCCTTCCCCTTAGGGCTGCGTTCGCCTTTCTCCTCCGTGATGGGAGTAGGCGCAAAATCATGGGTAAAGAGATCACTTGGTTCAGGATCGGGTTCCAATAAGGCTCTTTCATAGTCGGCCTTTACCACTTCACCTTGCTCTGCGTATATCTTATTGAGTTCCTCCTCGCTAATTCCCTTATCCACTAGTTCTTTCCATAACTTGGGAAAAGGATCACGAGTAGCATGCTCTTCCAAATCATCGCGGTACCACTCTTTGCGTACACCGGAGGTATGATGCCCCAATAAAGGCACTTTAGCATGAATTAAAAATGGGCGACGCTCCTCGCGCATTATAGCTAATACTTCCTCAACTGTTTGATAGGATTCTATAAAATTACTACCATCAATAGTGCGGGTTTCAATTCCGTGAAAACCTTGGGCATACTCAGCCGCATTTTGCGCACGAGTTTCTTTAACATTTGCAGAAATGTCCCAATCGTTATCCTGCACTAAATACAAAATTGGCAATTGCTTCAAAGCCGCCATCTGCATCGCTTCCGATATTTCACCTTCCGTCATAGCGGCATCTCCAATAGAACATACGGCTACAGGGTTTTCGCCATGGGTATTCAGCTTCATTAACTCGCGATAGCGAATACCCATAGCTACACCTGTTGTTGGAATAGCTTGCATACCCGTTGCCGAAGACTGATGAGGGATTTTAGGCTTATCGTCGTCTTTTAAACTAGGATGTGAATAATAAGTACGTCCGCCGCTAAAGGGATCGTTTTTCTTGGCTAATAACTGCAACATTAAATCAAAAGGCTGCATGCCAATACCTAGTAATATAGAGTCATCACGGTAATAAGGCGAAACAAAGTCGCAAGGCAAAAGATTTAGAGCACAGGCTAACTGAATTGCTTCATGTCCGCGAGATGTTGCATGGACATATTTCGCCGTTACCTCTTTGTTGTCTTCGTAGAGTTCCGCCATTTGCTTAGCGGTACTCATCAGGCGAAAAGCCTTGACTAATAGTTCTTGTGAGAGATTGTTTTGCTGAGCATTTTCACTTGCGGACATAGAACATTTTTTAGATGCGCAAATATCGTAAACAATAGCCAAGCAGCCCCAACTTTAGGCTTGGGATTACTTAAATGTCCGATTTATGATCTCCGTTTATTCTGGCTTATCGCCAAAGTCATAAGTAAAGCCAATGCTTAAAACCTGACGAAATTGCGAACGTGGGACCGCAGGTGTAGCTGCATTATCATCCAAATCAAATTTCACGTCGTGATCGTAGATATAGGCAAGTGATAAATTGGCTTTAATGTTTTTGTTTACCGTAAAGTTAAATATCAACTCACTATTGATATCGATTAGAGTAGGGTCTTCGATATAATTTGAGAACATATCGATACGTGCCTGCATATCAACACCCTTCAAAACCTTACGAGTGTAGGCAATATTCAAATAACCCCCCACTTCTACGCGTGCCGTTTGACCAGTATCTACCCCAAAGGCACCTACATTAGATAAGCTTTCAACCGTTACAAAAGTAGCTTTAGAAGTAGCTGGTGATAGAAAAGCCGTAAATCGTTTATTAGGTTTATAGGTAGCCCCTAAACCCGTTAATAAATAACCAGGAGCCATAAAATCAGATACCCGCAAGTCATCGCCTGTTTCTCCTGGGTTGGCATAGCCTGGCATAAACTGTGTGCGAAAGTTTAAAAAGGCTGAGTAATTCCACTTCTTACTTTTCAAATAATCCAAGCGAGTCTCTAGTTCAATTCTGTCATCCGTCTTATTAAAAATAGTATCCTGATAATTGAGACCATAGGCCAATAGTACACGATTATTCCATATCCATTTGGCATCACTTTGGTAATTGGCAAAAGCTCCAAAAACAGTGTTTCCCGCAATAGAGTTAACTCCTCCGGCTTGCCAGTTGCTATATGCAGCCTGACTAAACTGAATCCCAAAATTACCCCCAGTTTTCCAGTAGCTGGAATCACTAACTGATCCTCCTACTTGGGCAGTCGCATCTTTGCGGAAGCTTTGTACTTTCTTATCTTTTTTAGGATCGAATTTTTGCCCCATTAAAAGAGCCGATGAAAGAAGTAGACCGAGGGTAAATTTGAATGTCATATTAAAAATTTGTGCGAAATTATTTCTTTTTGAAGGAATTAATAGCATTTCTGGTAAAATCGGATAGCACAAGCTCCCCGCTAATTCGTGCACGCTCTGCAAGCAGCTGATCCCAATCTTCCGTTCCTCTCCAAAAAACTTGCTTCAACTGACTCATTGCAGCGGGGTTAAAGCCTTTAAGGCGCTCAATTAAAGCCGCTATTTCACCATCCATTTCTTCCGCACTTTCGTGCAGATGGTAATACAAACCGCGCTTATGGGCCCATTCTGCATCACGCCACTCGCTTGCATTTATCGCCAATTCACTCATGCCGCTCAAGCCCATTTTTCTTTCCACCGCAGGACCAACCACAAAAGGCCCAATGCCAATCGCTAATTCACTTAGTTTTACCGAAGCATGTTTTGTTGCAAAACAATAGTCTACCGCCGAAGCTAAGCCAACAGCTCCACCTACCGCTTTACCATGAATACGACCAATAATAAACTTGGGACACTTCCGCATGGCATTTATCACCTTGGCAAAACCACTAAAAAATTGATGCCCTTGCTCCATATTTTCAATTGCAATAAGCTCGTCGAAAGAGGCTCCCGCGCAAAAAGCTCTTTCTCCAGCAGACTTTAGAAGAATCACTTTTACTTCTTCATTTTCACCGGCACTAGTGATTGCCTCTGCTAATTCCGATAATAATCGGCTAGGTAAAGAATTAGAAAGAGGATGAAAAAATTCGATTTCTGCGAGACCGTCTTTTACTTCGCTCTTGATATATCCTTGGTGTATTGCGTCTGTCATAATTGAGATTTTTGCAAAGTTAGGACTCTATTTTGAGAATAGAGATTCTGATTTAAGATTGTCTAGAGCTTCTAAAAGAGCCTGCTTTTATTAACCATAGCCTTGAACTAGCGCTTCTTCTAGCTGTAATTTTTCCTTCCTTCTTAGCCGAAAATATTAAACCCCTTTTTAAAGAACAGCTATTTAAACTAAACAATCGGACTTAGCTCTTCCTTAATTTAATAGAACTAAAAAATTAAAACACAATGTCCAGCCCAGAGCATAAAGAATTAATTTGGAATTTAATTAAAAATATCAAAGTAGGAATGCTGGTTACTAGCCAAAGTGAACCAGCAGCCAACTTACACGCAAGACCTATGTCTTTAGTACAGGAAGCCTACGATGGAACACTTTATTTCTACACGCATGAAAACGATGAGAAGGTATACGAAATAGAAAAAGATAAGGATGTATGCCTAAGCTTCGCCAGCCCGCAAGACAATACTTACGTATCTTTAAGCGGCACAGCAAGACTAAATAAGGATGAGGATTTAATTAATAGATATTGGAGTAATGCGGTAGAAGCTTGGTTTGAAGGAGGCAAAGACAATCCCAATATCACGATGCTAGAAGTTAAAATAAGCAGTGGCGAACACTGGGATTCCACCAGCAATAAATTAATCCAAATCTTCGAAAAAGTAAAATCTACGGCTGTGAATTCAAAGACTCCGAACCTGGGGGATAATGATAAATTTGGGGGAAGCTAAAAGTTAAGTTTTTAGAATATAAAAATGCCTTCGTAAATATTTACGAAGGCATTTTATTTGCAGTGCTATTTTAAAAAATTACCCGCTAGTTTTCTCAAATTAGTAAAATCGCGGGCTATTATTAACATGCCTGATCATTAGCTGCAGCTTAAGCTTAAGCCGATTGATCTATCTTTTTAACCATGGTAAGGATTGTGGCTAAAGCTACCGTTTCTCCTTCCTCGTCGTAAACATCTACGTTAAACTTCACAATACCTTTAGCAATGTCATCTTCACTGCGCTTTTCTTGATCTATCTTCTCTTTAACAGTAAATTTCACCCCGATAGTCATACCTGGGTAAACAGGCTTGGTAAAGCGGCATTCGTCAATGCCATAGTTTAATAAAACTGGCCCTTTGCGCGGGTCTACAAACATGCCAGCGGCCTTCGCTAGAACGTAATAACCATGAGCCACTTTGCCTTCAAAAATGGTTCCTTCCAAGGAAGTCGCATCTACATGCGCATAAAAATTATCGCCGCTTACTTGGGCAAAACTTGCAATGTCTGCATCGGTTACCGTATGACGATGCGTATAGACGGTTTCGCCTACTTTCAACTCTTCAAAGTGTTGGCGGAATAAGTGCTTTTCAGTTTCGGGGCGGGATGCGCCTGGTTGATACACCTGAGTGATTTCCGTAATCGTATCGGGATGACCCTGGATGGCAGTACGTTGTAGATAATGTAAAACACCACGCTTTCCTCCCATCTCTTCGCCACCACCAGCGCGACCAGGTCCACCGTGGGTTAGCAGAGGCAAGGGAGAACCATGACCCGTACTTTCTTTTGCACTTTTGGAGTTTAAGACCAAAATTCGTCCGTGCATGTGTGCCGCCTCCACAACATATTCGCGACCAATTTTATCATCGGCCGTAATAATAGAACTCACTAAGGAGCCTTTGCCCATATTGGCTAATTCAGCTGCTTGCGCTAGATCAGTATATGGCATAAGTGTGGAAACAGGACCAAAGCACTCCACCTCGTGCACATCAGTATTTTTAAAGGGATCTTTATTTAAGAATAAGGTTGGGCTAACAAAGGCTCCCTTATCTTTATCGCCACCGTTAATAGCGAAGTCGCGCAAATCGCCATAAACCACTTCTTGCGAAAGCTTAAGGCGCTCGATATTTTCTTCCAAGCGCTCAACCTGAATTTGTGAAGCCAAAGAACCCATGCGAGTTTCCTTACTTCGCGGGTCGCCAATTACATTTTTCTCTAAGCGAGATATTAAAGCTTGCTGTACTGCTTCAATACGATTTTCGGGCACAATAATGCGACGCACAGCAGTACACTTTTGCCCTGCCTTTGTGGTTATTTCGCGTTGCACCTCCTTCACAAAAATGTCAAATTCGGGCATACCTGGATCTACATCGGGGCCTAAAATAGAAGCGTTTAAAGAATCTGCTTCTAAATTAAAAGTCACCGATCTGTCAATAATATGCGGAAGTGCTTGTAACTTTTTACCCGTTGCGGCTGAACCGGTAAAGGTTACCGTATCTCCAGTATCTACGTGATCTATTATGCCGCGCCCCAAACCACTTACCAGTTGCAGAGCTCCTTCGGGAAGGATTTTAGCTTTAATAATTTCTTGAACAACATGCTCGGTAAGAAAAGAGGTGTGTTCGGAAGGCTTTACCACAGCAGGCACACCAGCCATTAAGTTTACCGCGATTTTCTCCAACATACCCCAAACTGGAAAGTTAAAAGCATTGATATGCACCGCCACACCACGCTTGGGAACCATAATATGATGTCCTATAAAAGTACCGCCCTTAGAAAGTGCAGCCGCTTGGCCATCTACATAATAAGGAAGGTCTGGAAACTGACGGCGTAATGAAGCATTGGCAAATAAATTACCAAAGCCACCTTCTATGTCTACCCAGGAGTCAATTTTGGTTGCCCCTGTTTTAAAACTGGTTTCGTAAAAACGCTCTTTTATTTTTACTAAATGCAAGGCTAAAGCTTTCAGCATTCGCCCGCGCTCTTGAAAGGTCATTTTACGCAAGGCAGGTCCACCCACCTTTCTACCGTATTCTAGGATAGCTTGATAATCTAGCCCAGCGCTGGAAACGGATCCTATTGGGCTTCCAAAAATGGCATCATAAGCAATGAGTTCTTCGCCTTCTCCGGCCACCCATTCACCCATTACATAGTTTTTTATCTGCTGCATCAATTGTTTTTTTGAGAGGGCTTAAAGGTACTGCGAGCAATTAGGCTTTACAAATCAATGCCGCAGCAATTGGCAGCGGAGAGTCATGGCAGAAAAACTCCCTCCAAAACCTTAATTGAAGCTAAGCTTTAAACTAACTTTGTAATCTTTATTTTTTTATGAAAAAAGTTCTTAGCAGCGTATCTACCTTAGTGGTAATCCTTTTTTTCCTTTCAAGCTTTGGCTGGTTGGTAAAGACTATCTCGCAAGGAGAAAAGATTTTGGGCGAAAGCGCCTCGGAGGCGATCATCACCTTTGTTAGCTTCTTCGATTTATTTGAGGAAAGCGTGGAAGAGGTGAAAAAGTTACCCGAAACTTTCGTGCCCACCCCGTCCGATTTTCGAGCAGTAAATGCGCTAGAGGAAGACCTATTTGCCCTAATTTCATACTCCAACCCCGAGAAGAACAGAACGGTAGAGATTAGAAACCTAAAAAACGATGAGGTTTTATGGGACTGGAATATTGAGAATACGCAACAGGAACACGACCGATTAATGGATCCTTTATTGCTTCCTAACAAAACTTTAGTGTATTCCTTTAATGGTGTTACGGGTTTATTTGCGCTAGACTCTACTGGTAAACAACTTTGGCATCAGGATACGATTGTGCAACACCACGCGATGAACCTGGACAGTGCTGGTAATATTTGGGCCTGCACCTATACCGAAGAAAATCATTGGTATATTATCTATCAGGGGCTCTACCGTTCTGATGGTAAAGATTTACGCTACATTGATAATAGCGTATCTAGGCTTGACCCCAATACGGGGGAAGTGACTTTTCACAAGTCTATTACCGAAATATTAATGGACAATGATTTATCCAACTTGATTATTAAATCGGCGAATATCGAAGACCCTTTGCACCTCAACGATGTGCAACCTGCTTTAAAAACTACCGATTACTATCGCGAAGGAGATCTCTTTTTAAGCCTGCGAAATGTATCTACAATATTACATTATCGTCCTTCCACCAACCAAGTTTTAGAGGTGATTGATGGTTTGTTCTACAGTCAGCACGATGTAGATTTCTTGAATGACAGCACCATTTATTTCTTTAACAATAACAGTCATACTTTTAGACCAAAGACACCTACGAACTGGAAAACTGGTACGAAAATTAAGGACCTAGGAACTTTCTTTTCCAATATTATGGCTTATGATTTAGCCGAGAAACGCTTTTACACTTTAGAAGATTCAAGCTTTGCCGCCAATGATATTTTTACCCTTACCGAAGGAATGTCAGAAGTACTAGACAATGGAAACGTATTTGTAGAAGAACAAAACTCTGGCTTATTATGGGTTTTAAAAGAAGGGAAAGTAGTTTATAAAAATGCGCTGCCTTCCCATCACCCTGGGCATCATCACCTTCCTAATTGGACGAGAATTATTAAAGATTTTAAGTAATGAGCAGTATATTATACATTGGTCCTGGCATGGGCCTTGGCACTGTAATCCTGATTTTTGTAATTGGCGGTATTGTGCTTTTCTCTTTCGGTTATATCATTTGGCTTAAGCTTAAACGCTTTTTTAATAAAGACAAATAATGCTCTATTATTTGACGCTAGGCATAAGTAGTTTCTTAGGTTTCCTCTTCATAAAATGGCGTCGTAAGCATTTTTATCACTTGGCGGAAGCTAGTCTTGCGCTGCTCAATACCTTAATTTCGGATGAGGACGACGAGCAGAAATTGGAACAAATGCAAAAGCAAACTAGCCGCTCTGTAATTAGTCTGTTTACTTTTATTGGCCTTCTTTTGTTGGCACTACTTATCCTAGTCCTGCCAGCCGCCATTAAGGCTTGGCAGCAATCGGCTAATTGGTTTGCCTTTAGTTTAAATAGCTGGCAAGAAATTTTATCTATCTCTATTGGGGGCAGTCTTGCCTTTATTCCCTTTTCACGAAAAAAAGCATCTGGTTACAGCGAACTTTCACAACTATTGCATCGCATGGTTTTAAACAACTACCATCTTGGTTTGAAGCTTTTTAAGCGCGAGGCTAAGCAAAGGCTAAAAAAGGGTATTGCTCCTAAAAAAGACTTTATAATTATTTCTGGTTTAGCTCGCGCTGGAACGACTAGTTTAATGAATAGCCTACTAAGCATTCCGGGCTTTGCCTCTTTAAGCTACGCCAATATGCCTTTTTTAATGAGCCCAAATACTTGGAAAAAAATTTACCATCCTAAAAATAACAGTACCAAAGAACGTAGCCATAAAGATGGCATACAGATTGGCTTGCAGTCCAATGAAGCTTTAGAGGAATATTTTTTTAAGGCGCTTTCGCAAGATGCTTATTTGCAAGAAGATCGCTTAATTGAGTATGACCTTTCTACCGCAGAGTATCAGAATTATTTGAGCTATCAGAGCTTGGTGCGCCAGTCTGATAATGATATTTATCTAGCAAAAAACAACAACTTCCTACTGCGTTATAAAAGTATGCGTGAGCATAATGCGCAATTTCTACTCGTAATTTTGTTTCGACACCCCTTGCTACATGCAAGTTCTTTACTAGAAAAACACCTCTCTTACAGCGCTTTGCAAAAAGAAGAGCCTTTTGTTAAGGAATACATGGACTGGTTGGGTCATCACGAGTTTGGCTTAAACCAAAAAGCTTTTCAGTTTGCCAATCAAAGCATTCCCGAAGGAGATACCAAGAGCCTAAACTACTGGCTAAAGATCTGGCTGAATTATTACCGTTATGCTTTAAATATCGAGGACCAGAATACGGTTTTTATAAAATACGAAAGCTTCTGTGCTCAAGCCCAAGAAAATTTAACAGCCCTTCTTGCGCAAGCAGAACTAGACAAAGCAGTACCCGAAATAGAAAGCTTTGTGAATACACGTGCTAAAAGCAATGGCTACAGCTATGATGAAGCTCTTTTACAAGAAGCACTTACAGTCTACCAAAGCCTTACTCATAAAGCTCTTATTAAAGAAAATAGCTGATAAATTAAACGCGATAAGTAATTGCGTTGATACTCATACCAGCTCCTACCGAGGCTAACAAAATCACATCTCCTTCTTCTAAGCTGTGTCCTTCTAGCTCTCCCTTACGGAGAAGGTCTAGCAAAGTTGGCACCGTTGCTACCGAACTATTCCCCAAGAGGTGAATACTCATGGGCATAATATCCTCGGGGGCCTGCTTCTTATAAAGTCGGAAAAAGCGCTTGATAATCGCTTCATCCATTTTTTCGTTCGCCTGATGAATTAAAACTTTTTTCACCTGATCTATCGATAAGCCGCTTCTGTCTAAACAGGTTTTCATGGCGGCGGGAACATGCGTTAAGGCAAATTGAAAAATCTTTTGACCCTTCATTTTAATATAGCGCGTCTGCTCTGCGGCATTGGGATCATTACTTACATCGTAGTATAAATAATAGGCCTCTTCTGCTGTAAAGGTTTGAGAGGCCGTGCTAAGAATCCCTCTTTTTAAATCGTTCTTGCGTGCTTCCACTACTGCGGCTCCAGCACCATCAGCAAAAATCATCGAGTCGCGATCATTGGGGTCTAGCTTGCGCGAGAGGGTTTCTGCTCCAATTACTAAATAGCGTTCGCCTTGCTGCGCTTTTATATAATTATAAGCCAAAATCATGGCTTGCACCCATCCCGGGCAACCGTACAAAATATCAAAAGCAATACAATTGGGATTTTTAATTTGTAGGTCGTGCTTTATTCGCGTTGCCAGACTAGGCAAAATGTCGGACTGAATTTTCCCCTGAGGAATATTACCGAAGTTATGAGCCACAATAATGCCATCCAAAGCTTCGGGATTAATACCGGCATCTTTAATAGCCCGCTGAGCAGCCAAGGTTCCTAAGTCACTTGTTTGTTGATTTTCATTGGCGTAGCGTCGCTCCTGAATACCGGTTATTTCCTGAAACTTGTCAATGGTGAGTTGAGGGTCCTGATCAATTTGAACGCCATTAGGGGTGAAAAACCTACTGCTTAAAAACTCGCTATTGGGTACTTTTTTTTCGGGAACAAAGCTTCCCGTTCCGGTGATTTCTAAATTCATAGTCTCGGTTCTTATTCAAAGGAAAGAAATAATTTTATTGCAGGATCCACAGTTTCTTTTAATTTGAGGCTTTTAGGAAAAGAAAAAATATTTTCCAACCTTTTGCTTTGTTAAGCGTTACTAGAAAAAGATTAAACAACAAATTATGAAAAAGTTACTTTTTAGCAGCCTTCTTTTGGCCTTCAGTTCGATGTTTATTTTAACGGGATGCTCCGACGACGACGACGATCAGCCCGCCGCACCTCAACCTAAAACTCTAACAGAAACTATTTCTGGAGATCAACGCTTTACCATCCTTGTAGATGCATTAAGCCGCACTGGTTTAGATGCCACCTTAGATTCTGAAGGAACTTACACAGTATTTGCTCCAACCAATGCAGCCTTCACCACCTTACTAAGCGATTTACAATTAGCCGATTTAGATGAATTAGAAGCGACCCTAACCACATCAGGTTTGCGTGATGTATTATTATACCATGTATTGGGAACCGAAGTGAGAGCCAACCAAGTAAGTACTGGTTATTATGGAACTGCTTCTGTAAATTCTGCTGGTAACAGTTTAAGCATATACGCTTCTGTAGATAATGGCGTGCGTATTAATGATGCGGCCGATGTGAAAGAGGTAAATATTGAAGCCTCTAATGGTATTGCTCACGAAATTGATGGAGTTTTATTACCCTTAAGCGTGCACGGCCTAGTAGCTTTAAATAGTGATTACAGTTCTTTAGGAGCGGCCTTAAATTTAGCCGATGGTAATTTAGACGAAGTATTGGCAGGCGACGCTGGTCGTTACACGGTATTCGCTCCTAATAATAATGCCTTCGATATTTTAGTAGCTGCTACTCCAAACGTAAGTAATTTAGCCGAATTAGTTTCTGCTGTAGGTACTGATGGTTTGGCTAATATCTTATTATACCACGTGGTTTCTGGAGACGTATTGGCTGCAGATTTAAGTACTGGTAATGTAAATACCTTGGCCGAAGATGGTAGTGGTGCAACGGCTACTTTCTTTGTGAATATCTCGGGCGGTGATGTAAACATCATCGACAATAACAGTGATAGTGATGAAGCTATGGTAACAGGTACTGATGTAATTGGAACCAACGGAGCTTTACACTTTATTGATCAAGTTTTATTACCTGAATAGTAAGGAAGCATAGCAATTAAAAAGGCCGCTAGTCTCATGGATTAGCGGCCTTTCTTTTTAGGTATTGGTCAAAATTTATTCTTTTCCCGCTGGCGCAGATGCGTAGGGATTAGGAAGTTTATCATAACCCATATTGTATAATAAAAAGGACCACTTGTCGGCTTGCTCCTGAATAATCTTATCGGTAGGTTTTCCAGCGCCATGTCCGGCATTAGTCTCTATGCGAATTAAAACCGGATTTGCTCCAGCATGCGCATCCTGTAATGCCGCCGCAAACTTAAAGCTATGCGCTGGCACCACTCTATCATCATGATCGCCCGTAGTTACCATCGTAGCGGGATACTCCGTACCAGCCTTTAAATTATGCACCGGAGAGTAAGCATAGAGGTAATCAAACATTTCCTTACTATCTTCTGAAGTACCATAGTCGGTATGCCATCCCGCACCCGAAGTAAACTTATGGTAACGCAACATATCTAGCACTCCTACTGCAGGGAAAGCCACTGCCATTAAATCGGGGCGCTGAGTCATAACGGCACCTACTAATAAACCCCCGTTAGAACCGCCCTCAACTGCTAATTTAGCTTTAGAGGTATAGCCTTCTGAGATTAAGAATTCTCCGGCAGCAATAAAATCATCAAATACATTTTGCTTGTTCAGCTTCATGCCAGCTTGATGCCATTCTTCGCCGTATTCGCCACCCCCACGTAAATTGGCCACAGCAAAAACACCGCCCTGCTGCAAAAACACAATATTGCTGGTTCTAAAACCAGGCGTAAGACTAACATTAAAACCGCCGTAACCATAAAGTAAGGTAGGATTGGAGCCATCTAATTTCAAACCTTTTTTATGTGTAATAATCATAGGGACCTTGGTGCCGTCCTTAGAAGTATAAAAAACCTGCTTAGACTCATATTTTTCCGAATCGAAATCCACGGCCGATTTGCGGTATAATTCAGACTCGCCTGTTGCGATATTGTACTTAAAAGTAGAGCCGGGATATACGTAATTGGTGAAGGAATAATAGATCTCTTCATCGTCCCAGTTGCCACCAAAACCACCGGCAGAACCTGGTCCGGGCAATTCAATTTCGCGCTCTAATTCGCCAGAGATATTGTATTGATACACCTTATTAATAGCATCAATCATATAGGTGGCAAAGAACTTTCCACCAGCGGTACCAATATTTAAAACGTTTTCCGTTTCCGGGATTAGATCTACCCAATGCTCGGGCGAAAGCTTAGTGAAGGTAGTTTTAACCACTTTCTGATTAGGCGCGTTTAAATTGGTAGATAAGTACAAGTCTTCGCCTTCGGTATGAATAATAGATTGGTCGCTATCATAGCCCTTTACTATGTTTAATATTTGGGCCGATTCATCACCAAGTTTCTGAATATATAACTCGTTACCAGTGGTAGATTCTGCGGCCGAAATAACTAAATATTGTTGGTCTTCGGTTACATAAGCACCTACGTAGCGACGCTTCATGCTAGGGCCACCAAAAATTAGCTCATCTTCTGCTTGCGTGGTGCCTAGTTTGTGGAAGTATAGTTTGTGGGTATTGGTTAAGCCTGTAAGCTGACTGCCTTCTTTCGGCTTATCGTAGCTACTGTAATAAAAACCCTCTGTTCCGCGCCATGAAAGGCCCGAAAACTTAACGTCCATTAAGGTATCGCCTAAAAGCTCCAGATTAGCAGTATTCATTATTACCACCTTTCTCCAGTCGGAACCGCCTTCTGAAATCTGATAAGCACAGAGGCTGCCATCTTGCGTAAAGCTTAAGCCAGCTAAAGAGCTACTGCCGTCTTCTGCAAAGGTATTTGGGTCTAAGAACACTTGAGCGGAATCCATGCTTTCTCCTTTCGGGAAGCGATATAATACCGACTGATTTTGCAGACCATCATTTTTAGAAAAATAGATATAATCGCCATGTTCGGAAGGAGCAGATACCTTCTCGTAATTCCACAATTTGGTCATCTCCTCTTTCAGCTCATCGCGATAGGAAATCTCCTCTAGGTAGCTAAAAGTAAGCTTGTTTTGCGCTTTTACCCACGCTTCCGTTTCGGGTGCACGATCGTCCTCCAGCCAGCGATAAGGATCGGCTACCATGGTGCCAAAATAATCTTCCACTACACTAGTGTCTTTGCGTGTTTCTGGGTAATCTAATGCCATGTTCTCTTCTTTTGGCGCTTCGTTAGGGGCACAACTGTTTAAAACAGCTAATGCTACTAGGGCACCACTAATTTTTAAGTGTTTCATAAAGTTTATTTTACGCTAGGGTTAGTCGGCTCACAAATATACATGCAAAATGTGGAGCGCCGAGATGGGGCATCTGCCTTGAGCAAGAATAGTAAAACAATGCTGCCACACGCGATTATTAAGAAGAAGGGAAGCCAAAAAAAAAGCGCCCTGACATCTCTGCCAGAGCGCTTAGTTGATATTAAATCAATCTGATTATTGCTTCATGATGCGTTTCACATCTAAGCCTTTTTCAGAATTAACTTTTACAGTATAAATACCCGTTGCATAATCGCTAATATCTAAGCTCATGTCTTCGTTTTCACCGAAGTTTTTGCTCATCATTAACTGACCATTAGCCGAATATAGTTCTACCTGAACCTGACCTTTAACTGATTTATCTTCAATCTTAATCAAACCACTAGTTGGGTTAGGATAGATTTTAATAAAGCCAGTATTAAGCTCACGTACCGATACATCACAGTCATTAACATACAATGAAACCACGATTGAGTCATCACCACAAGCCGACATCACTTTGTATTGGAAGTCGTAGCTCGAATTAGTAGTAACTGAGGTAGCATCAAAGATATTAGCTGTTAAGGCACCTGTACTAGTTAGCTCGGTCCAAGTACCACCCGCAGAAGCCGAAGCATCTAAGAAGGTAGACAGGTCGACCATGGCTTCATCGTCACACACCGTATCACTAACCGCCATACCTGCACTTACCGCAGAATCTGACATAATGGTTAAAATAGCTGTATCCGGATCACAAACCACACCGCTTAATATATAAGCAATACGGAAAGTTCCCACTGTAGCAACGTTGGCTCTCCAAACACCAGTGCTGTTAAGAGCACCTGAATTGTCTAGATCAACCCAAGTACCACCGAATGGGTTTCCGGTAATGAAAGGTCTAAGAATAAGGTTACCTGAACCAATACAAACGGCAAAGCTAGAATCTGTTCCTGCATCTGGAGCTTCTTCCACTGTTACAATTAGGAAGGCCGTATCACCCGCACATCCGTTAACACCAGCTAGAACATAACTAAAGTCATAGCTTGCGCCTGAAGCAACACTAGTCGCGTCAAACAGACTATCCGTTAATGCACCAGTAGAACTAAGGTCAGACCAAGTTCCTCCAAGGTCGTAAACGCCTAAGAAAGAAGTTAAATCTACCATACTCTCCGTAGAACAAACGCTAACCGAATCTGAAGTTCCGGCATTTGCACCTGGTACCACACCAAAGCCTTGGATAGAAGTACCGATACAAGCTTTACTTACCGTCATATCGAAGGTATAGTAGATACGAGACTGATCTGCGAAGTTGGTACTGTCAATACTCATTAAACCCGCTAGGTTATAGGGGTAATTAGCACCACCTGTGGCACGGAAAAGTGCTCCAGCTCCACTAATAAAGTTCACATTCATGAAGTAAACTCCAGGAGTTACTACCATATTAACAGGAACCTGTAGGTCTCCCGTAACACCCGCTGGCGTTGTGAAGGTATCTGATAATGAAATCAGATTAGTAAAGGTATCGTCAGTCCAAAGAACGAGCTGAGCGGTTACATCATTATCGTGATTTACCACCATGCTGTCAATGTGTACGGTATCGTTTACTGTAATCCACTGACCATTAGAGAAGTTACCATAACCAGCAGTTGCAATATTGGTTAAAGGACCAATATGTAAAACTGGGGTGGTAGTAACAAACTCGGCTACATCAAAGGCCGTTGTGAAAGAAATAGAATCTGAAACATAGCTTGCTCCCGTTCCTACTGCTTGACCGTTGTTTAACCAAACTAAGTCGTTAGAAGAACTAGATACGGCACTAAGAGAAACAGAGCCTCCATCGCAATCTGTAGTATCACTAGATGCAGATACTGGAACTGAACTTACGCTACAGTTAGCGATTGTACATGCGGTAACTGGTCCAATCCAAGCGGTAGCTGAAGAACAGCTATCTCTTACATAGAAGTCGAAACAAGCAGCATTTGCTAAACCTGCAAGGGTATAAGCATTTGGAGTACCAATTACTTGGGTTCCCGTTCCCAAGGCAAAACCTACCGGACCGTACTCAATTGTAGAAGCTACAATATTGGTATCGCTATTCCAGCTTAAGCTTACGCTATTGCCAGTGGCATTGGTTACCATTAAGTTAGTTGGATCCACACAAGCTGGTGTTTCACGCACGGTGATGTCATCAAGCGCAACATCGCCGTTGAAACTGGCACCACGCACGGTTATAAAACGTAACTGTAAGTTAGTGTTTGTGTTATAGGCACTTAGATCTACTCTAGCCTCTAGCCAGGCATCAGCGCTGCCGCTTTGCTGTTGGCCTAAAATGCTATCGATAGTTGTCCAAGTCATGCTAGTAGCATCATACACTTGTAAGTCTAACCTTTGAATATCTGCACCGTACATGTGGTAGAAATAGCTAATCTCTGGAACCGTTAGTGGGGTCAGATCAAACTCTGGAAGAGTTAAAATTGCGCTATCGCCAGCTGCTGCGGGTGAAGATGCTTCTGTGTAGAGGTAAAAACCTGTTCCACTTGTGTTATCGCCAGCAGGGCCAGTTGAACTGGAAGTGGTACCACCGCTATTCGGTGCCCATAAGAATGGTCCCGTGGTAGTTCCTACCGAAGTATAACAAGCTGGAATTAAACCTAAGTCAAAGTTCTCTGTGTATGGATAAACATCAACAGGAGCACAAAGCGTTGTAAACGTAACACAACCAGCGCTACTTGTATCGCCTAGGGCAGAACAAATATCGTAAACACATGCTTCGTAGATTGTTCCTGGCATTAATCCTGACAATGTTGTAGGATTGGTTGCTGGGTTAATAATAGTTCCCGTACCAGGAGTAAATCCTAATAGACCATACTCAATCCAAGAACTAGACTGATTGGAACCAGAAGCCCAGGTGATATCTGCATTAGTGGTTGTTACATTAGCTGCCGCTACACTATCTGGAGCAGTACAAACCAGTGCCGCATCGGTAATAGATAAACTATCTATCACGTTAGCATGACCCCAGTTATTGATCCCTTCTATGGCAATTTGGTAAGTACTAGAAGCATTTGGTAAGCTTACTAGAGCCTGTGTCCAAGTGTTTTTATTGGTATTATCGCCAAATAAGAAGGTCCAAGGATCTGTAGCACTAGCACGGTAGTATACGTTAGTAACGTTTTGATCTCCAAACCACTCTTCTTGTGCATACCAGAAACTTAACTGAGGACTAACCAAAGCTGACATATCAATTATTGGTGAAACAAATAAGGTAGTATCCGGCCCACCGCTGGCAGACTCAAATACTGCATTTTGCGTTCCAGCATAAGCAGTAGTAATTAAACCACCAGAAGAACCACTTCCGATTGTCCAAGTAAGGCTATCCTCTACAAAAACATTCGTCCAACATCCTACGGTAGGAGAGTTAGCCTCGAAGCTTTCGAAGTAGGGAGCCGCTACAGCAGGACAAGAAGAACAGTCGCTGGTGAAAGAAATAAGTGTATCACCAGTGCCAACCGTTCCAGAAGCAATATGTACTCCTGCAGTATCGCCATTTGGATTAGTAATTACTACCCCAATTTCACTTGGCCATGCACCAGCAGTGCTAAGAGTAATGGTAGTAGGAACATTATCACATAAGTTTACGATATTTCCTAGAGAGCTTGCTCCTGTAGAAAAGCTGGAACCAAAACTGGCCACTGCCACCCCATTTTGGAGGACGGTGATTTCGCCACCATTCCAACCGTCACCAAAAGTATCGTATAGATCTACGGTGTAGGCACATTGGTTTGTTAAAGCACAAGCTGCTGTTGAGAAAGTTCCAGGACCTGCGGTAGTAGCAACACCATTCGCACTGCCACAACTATCCGTTACGTAGAAGTCATAGCTTGTTGAAGCCATCAAACCACTAATTGTTACGGTATCATTGGTTGCGTTAAAGGTGGTTCCTGTTCCTGGGCTAAAGCCTGCAGGACCATATTCTATATCCCACGAGGTTCCTGAACCAGCTGTCCAGGTAACTTCTGCACTGGTATTTCCGGCTGTAATTAGAGACAATTGCGAAGAAGCAGAACAATTTGGTGCTTCAGCAATACTAAAGTCATCGATAGATATATCACCAGTAAATGATGAGCCTCTTTCACCTTCAAATACAAAATTATAAGAAGTACCGCTCAAGCTGCTCAAGTCTATGCTCATTTTAAGCCAAGCATCACTACCAGCTGTTTGTTGTTGACCAACAATACTATCTAAAACAGTAAGAGTACCAGCGGCATCTTCCGCATAAACTCTAAGAGTTCCCATCGTTGCGCCGTACATGTGGTAGTAGAAACTTAACTCTGGGCTTGTTAAACTACTAAAGTCTATTAGAGGAGAGCTAAGTGAGCCTGTGGCTCCAGTAGTACCTGAGGATGTTTCTAAGTACATATAAGTTCCTCCAGCAAGACCAAAGCTACCATTGTCGTAGAAAGGACCTGTGCCAGTTGAATTCTCATTAGCGCCACTTGCATCTTCAGCTTCCCAACGTGGGGTTGCAGTAGATGGTATAGTCCAACAATTCTCATAAGAGGCTTGGTAACCTAAAGTGATATTTTCAAAATCGGTGGTGTAAGGAGCGGTGAAGCTCGCTGGACAGAGGGTATTGATTGTTAATGGACCCAAAGTGTCGCTAAGATCACCCATTCCACAATCGCTATAGATATAAACGCTATAGAAGGTTGTTGGGCTTAGGCCAGAAATATTTACACTATCACCTGTAGTGGTAATAAGGCTTCCTGTTGTTGCCGGATCAAAACCAAGTGGTCCATAAATAACACCATAACTAGCAGAAGCATTGCTGGTCCACGTTACATCGAAGGAAGTCGATGTTACATTTGAAATTGCAGCATTGCTTGGGAAGAAACAAGATGGCGCTTCATAGATACGAACATCATCAATAGCATTATCACCATTGAAATCGAGTGAGGCACCGCCCGACTCAGCACGAAAACGCAACTGTACGTTAGTCCCGCTGTTGAAAGTCCAAGCCGAAGGAATTGTATCTGAAATTAATTGCCAGCCATTGGTAGCAAAATCTAAAGTATCACCTGCCATCCAAGCTGCACCGTCCCAATATTCAATAATGGTAAGGTTAAAAGGTGTGTATCCGCTACCACACATTGAGTAATAGAACTCATAGAATGGCGTGGTTAAACCAGAAATGTCAATTACTGGCATAATTAAAGATACGCTATCATCTGTAGCAGACTGATCCATCCAAGCGTAGTTTCCACCATTACCTGTATTATCGCCTAAACCACCGCAAGCAGTGTTTAAGCCAGAAGTACTAAACACCCAAGGTCCACCACTATTCGCTTCTTGACTCCAGCAGTTTGGAGTAGAGCTCAAGTCGAAGTTTTCTTCATAAGGAGCCATTAAAGCAGGACAAGCTGAACAATCGGTAGTAAAGACTACTAATGTATCGCCTTGACTAAGTCCACCTGCTGCTGCGTGCATACCTTGTACTAGCCCTAATGGATTACTTAAGTCAAAACTCATCTCGGAAGACCAAGCGCCAGGATTGCTTAAAGTAACATAGGCTGGTATACCGTCGCATAAGCTTAGGTTGATGCCCGCTAAAGTATCACCACTAGTAAAGTTTGTACCATAGATTCCAACTGGAACACCAGACTGCCAAACGGTGATTTCACCACCATTCCAACCATCGCCATAGGCATCATATAAATTTAGTGTATAAACACAGCTCGCTGAAGCTGCGCAAGCTTTGGTAAAAAAGCTTTCTGGACCTACCATTGAAGATAAGCCGGCAGCACCGCAGCTATCGGTTACATAAAACTCATAACCAGTTGCAGAACTCAAACCAGTAATAGTAAGAGTATCATTGGTAGAGTTCACTAGAGTACCACTTCCCGGAGTAAAACCGATTGGGCCATATTCCACGTCCCAAGAGGTACCCGTTCCTGCTGTCCAAGTTAATTCCGCACTATTGTTAGTAGTAGAAATTACTGTTAAAGCTGAAGAAGAGAAACACGATGGAGCCACTTTAACTTCAAAGTTATCTACAAAAATGTCATTGTCTTCTGGATCATCAGTTGAACCTTCGGTAGCCCAAATTGCAAATTGCGCTACTCCTGAGTAAGAAGATAAGCTTGCGATTTCATGATTACCACTTACACTGGTAGTATAAGTATTATCGTAGGTTGCCAAATTGGTCCAGCTAAGTCCATTATCAGTACTTATTAAAAGTTGTACCTGATCATCGGAACCTAAGTTAGCAGGGTTACTACTGTTCCAGGCGAATACGCCAAAATCAAATTCTACCTGCATATTGCCAGCCGTACCTAAATCATATTGAGGGCTAAGAATCCAATCTTCGTCTCCAACATTATAAAGATTTATCTTAACGGCACCAGTGGTACCATTGTTAGCAAATCCATCAGTACTCCAGCCACCAAGTCCTAATGCGCTAGGGCCAGTAGCAGGCGTACCGCCATCACCTTCTTCCCAGCATGGGTTAGGAGTCCAGCCAGTAGCGAAATCCTCGATGCTTGGAGGAATAATTACACCACAGGCTGTGGTGAAGCTTAATGGACCAGCACTACTTGATATATCGCCAGTTCCACAACTATCAGTTACATAAACTTCATAGGAAGTATTTTGAGAAAGCCCAGTTAATGAAACCGTTCCTGCAGTAGTGCTTAAAATTGTACCTGTTCCTGGAGTAAAACCAGCAGGACCGTACTCAACAGTGCTTCCTAAATTACTAGCACCTGAGATCCAAGTAATATCAGCAGAAGTGGCAGTAATATTGGAAGAAGCTAGTGAACTTGGAGTTAAACAACTCAAACAAGATTTAACCTCCACTAGATCAATAGCAAGGTCACCTTCAAAACTGCTTCCTCTGATATAACGAAACTCTACATAAATGGTCTGACCTAAATAGGCATCTAGGTTTACACCTACGTTTTGCCAAGGATCCAATTCATCTGTTTGTAGTTGGCCAGGGCCATAACTAAACTCGGTAGTAAAGGGACCAGTAGCAGAGGTAGATACACCAACTTTTAGGGTACCGATGTTTGCACCATAAGCGTGTAGCCAAAAAGATAATTCTACATTTTGAGATGCAGCGGCTAGATCAATAGCTGGAGAAACCATCGAGGCCGAATCTGGACCACCAGTTGAGGTTTCTACAAAAGTATAATGAGAGCCACTTTGCGGACCAGAAGGACCAGTGTTAGAAGAGCCAGTAGTATTATTATCGTATAACCAAGTTCCGTTACCAGCAGCGATATCTCCTGTAAAAGTAGTTGAGTTATCGAATTCCTCGGTTAATAGTGAACCTAGGGTTCCTGTTGCGCAGGTAATTGCTCTTGGGCCCGCTAAAGCCGTGCGGAACGCGGTTGGTCCCACAACAGACGCTAAACCTCCAGAACCACAATTGGCGGTAATATATACTTCATAATCTGAATTTGCCATTAAACCTGTAATGGTAATGGTAGAATCTGGATGAGCGGTAATAGTGGTACCTGTACCTGGAGAAAAACCTAAAGCTCCATATTCAATATTAAATGTTGCACTTGCGCCATTGTTACCTATCCAAGCAAGGTCTACGCTATCTGCATAAGCCATTAAGGTAGTAACTCCAGAAACTGGTAAACAGCTAGCTGGCATATACTCGTCTGCGCCCATATCTGGAGTGCTTGCAGAACGCATATCGCCATCAATGTCCACCGTAACTGAAGCAATAGGGGTAGCTGCATTATTGGCTAAGCCACCGGCCATGTGTAAATCGGAAGTTGGATCTAGAAAAATAGGGTCTCCTGATAAAGAGTTCGTGTTATTTCCAGTACGAGCGGTTTGCCATGCAGCCAAATCTGCTTGAGCACCCGCATCATAAGCTAAGTTACTGCCGCTAACGCTGTGGTAAATATTATAATCTAGGGTAAGTGGACCAGCAGTGGTAGAAGTAAGGGTGGTATTGTCTGAAAAATACACTGCATAAGTAGCATTTCCATAAAACACATTATTACGAACATCTACAGTAACAAAATCATTGAAGTAAGCACCGTAAGCAGAGGTACTTGTACTCGTAGTTGCAAAGGTGTTATAATAAACATTAGCCATTTCAAAATCATCAGCGTAAAACGCTTCATCTCCAGAAGATGTAACCATATTATTGGTTACGTTGGAGGTAGCCGGTGGAGTTCCATCGAAGTTACCGTCTGAGATATAGATACCCCAATCAGGACAAGTAATTGTATTGCCGTTGATTTCAAAACCAATCACATCGTAAAGGGCCATGGCGTATCCAAATCCATAAGCCATACCACTCATAGTGTTCCCGTTTAAGGTCATATTATAAGTGTTGTCACTCATAAAGTGACGGTAGTAGTTCCCTTCAAAAGTATTATCGTTAATAACAAAGTTACTATCCGAAAAAGCAGCTAAAGCCTCGAAGTGAACACCATACTGGCCATTAATAAAGGCCGAGTTTATAATAGTGGTATTATCACCACCTTCCGTTTCTGTAAATGAACTAGTAGCAGAACCCGTACTAGCAATAGCGGCAATATCTGAACTTGTAGAAGTGGTAACTGCCATTTCAAAACGACAAGCATCTACCGTTAAGTTGTCATTGTCATTTTGCATACGAATACCCCAAGAGTCGGTAGTACCAGGATGCGTAATAGTCAGGTTTTCAAAGCTTACATAATCAGCACCATCCATTAGGATAACCGCATTTTGGTTTGCTGCTGCTGTATTATAGGCAAGAGTAGTAGTAGCACTGTCTCCACCATTAAACGTAATAGTGTTGGTACTGCTTGTACCTGCAATAGCGGGTAGATAAACGGTATCTGTATAAATACCAGGAGCCACATTAAAAGTACATGCTCCAACTACACCAAGACTTACTAAGTCTGCTGCAGCGGCTGAAAAGCTTGTATAATTCATGCTTCCTGAACCAGCCGGATCAATGGTGTAAACACCAGCCATTCCGGTGGTTATGGTTCCGTAAACCACATCATCCACATAATACGATTTGGCACCAGCAGTATTTCCATCCACACCAAAATTTGGGAAAATGGAAACCAGGTCGTAGGTGTTAGCGGTGTTAATTCCTAGTGCATTAGGTGCAGGGTTATTGTAGTCGAAGGTGAGAATTTGCCAACCACCAGCAACGGTAGTAGTGTCAATAGCTTCAACGAAAATACCAGGGTTAGTTTTATCTTCTACCTTACAGAGTACGGCTGCACCTGCGTCAGGAGACCAAAATCTTACCGAAATAGTATTGGCACCAGGAATAGTAAAAGGAATTGGGTTCGCCAATCCGCCATTGCTAATAGTTGTACCGGCCCAAGTTTGGGTTCCTAGTCCTTTGTCTAGTTTAAGAACAGTATTAGTAGCATCGGTAGGGTCCGGCTTAATACTGTCTATATTACCACCGAAACTTACGGTTGAATAATTTACAGTAGCATCATCCCAAGTAATGGGGAAATCTGCCACACTTAAAACCACACCTGTACAGGCGCTGCAAGAGTTGTAACATACTACAGGGAGAATAGTATGATTACCAGAAAATGTTAGTTCGCGATTGGTAAAACCACCTGCGGTAACAGTGCATGAACCACCAGGAGAAAAGTTCTCTTGTCCGGTCCAGCCGTCCAAAGTAAACTTATACTCTATGGTGCCTGCTGTTAAAGGAAGGCTTACCTCCCAAACACCGTCGCTGTTTGCGTCAGTCATTGGATTACATCCACCGCACCAACCGTTGAAGGTACCATTTACATTAACCGTAGTATAAGACGACCCATTATAGTCGTTCATATCTACTTTAAATGTAACGGTATCATTCTGCGCTTGCAGCGTACCAAATGCAACCAATAAAATTAGTTGTATTAATTGTTTCATAAAATGAATTAGTTACTGAAAAATTTAAAAGAGTTGATTAGAGTTGATTTTTGTCTACCCTTTAAGACCTTGAAATTTTTAGGCGCAGCAGAAGGGCCACACCTAGAGCCCACAGAAAGTGCGCCCCGCGTTAATAGTTTCCTCATAGTTTATATTTACTTATTTACCCAATAAAGCACTAAACATCAAATAGTTATTTAGGCTAAAGCCTATTACATAACTATCTGTTTCCCTAGTTTTTGTACTTTTCTGTGCGGAAATTTAGCAAATTGTTAACAATATAAACGTTTAAGAGTCTTATTTTTTTCCTTAACGCTCTTACTTTTTCTCTTTGATACTATTCCAAGTTTCGAATAACTTGGCTTGTTTCGGACGATTTGGCTCCTTTTCGCGTAGGGGCTCGCATTCCTTTAAAGATTGGTGACATTCGCCAGGTAATTGTTGATAAAGTTCGGTGCCTTTAGTTTTCCAAGCTAGCATTTCATCGCTCACCTCTTTAATAATTTTAGCAGGATTACCCACCACTAGGCTGCGCTCGGGAATGGTAGTGTCGGCCTTTACAAAAGCTAAAGCACCAATTATGGAGCCTGCTCCTATTCTACTGCGATCCATTACCACCGCATTCATTCCCACTAAACAGTTTTTCCCAATATTTGCTCCATGTATAATGGCACCGTGACCAATATGCGCGCCCTCTTCTAAGGCGATGCTTACACCAGGAAACATATGAATAACACAGTTTTCTTGCACATTGGCCCCCGCTTTAATCTCAATCTCCCCCCAGTCACCACGCACTACCGCACCAGGGCCGATATATACATCATCACCAATAAGTACATTTCCAATAATAACTGCCGTAGTATGAACGTAGGCTTTGGGGCTAATTACGGGCTTAAAACCGTTAAATTCATAAATCATAATTATTCCTTAAGAGTCTTCGAAATAAGATAATTTTTATCACTTATGTAGAAGAGCTTGTTTTGTGATGCTTTCAGTTCAGTAGCAAAAAGCCCTACTTCTTGTCGCGGAGCTAAGCTCCAATCCTCTAAAATAGCGTAAATACTTACCATCCCTCGTTTTTCTTCAATAAGGTAAAACGAAGAAGCTGACTTATTTTCGATGATTAAAGTCGGCTGAAGTTTGCTGGGATAAGCAAAGGGTATGGATCGCCCTAACGCTAAGCTCTCCTTATCTATTTCCTGCACTACTCCTTTAATGTGATCAAATACCCAAACCGAACCAAAACGGCTAACGATGGGAAAAGGAATAAACTTAGCGAAGTAATTTTGATACTGTTTGCGCAGGATATCGAGCTCAAAGCGCTTTGCATTATCAAGTATTCCGTATTCATCGTAAAACTTTTCTATGTGAGCGGCTAGGCCATAGTATTGGTTAAAAGCTAATTGTGCGGCTTCCACAGCTGCGGTATCTACCGAGCGATAGAATAAAGCTGGCTCTCGCCCTTCTTGGTACATAAAGTATTCTACCCCTTTATTATGTAAGGGTGGGTGACTAAGTGATTTGCCCCGATTGCCAGCTCTATAAGGACTTATAGGTAAGGGGTATAGTAGTGGCCGCACATTTCTTAGCACCAAAGCTTCTCCTAATACCGCACTTAAAGGAGAGATATAGGTATTGTAATCCTCCACCCGAAAGGCTGGATAAAAGTAAATTTTATCCTTCTGCTGATAAACCTGAATCACACTGTCTTGGAAAAAGGCAAATACATTACCACGCGGGTCGCGCTCTAGCCTTTTGAATGAAAAGCGGTTGTTCAGAAGCTTTTTCACTCTGCCTTCTAAATCAGAAAAAACCAGGTAATCATCCCCAATGACCAATAAATTATCGTCAATAAGCTCAAAATCGTCTACCAAAAGAGTATCCCAAAAGCGAATGCCTTTCTCTACAATTTCCACCTCCTTTAAGTTGAGTTCCAAGGCTTGCAGCTCTATCACCTGGGACTCGCTCCCCTTAAGGGCGGACCAATCTACCGTGAGTGATTTAATAAAGTGGTTTTCTGAAATAAGCTGAAAATAATCGCCATCACTAGGCCTGAGAGTAAAATTGGCCTTCTCTGTCTTAAAAAGAGGCTGGGCTTGCGCATTTAAAACTAAGACCCGAACCGAGGCTCCGCTACTTTGGTCCTTAACTCTATAATTGATTTGCTGCGCTTTTAGCAGGCCTGTGCCGAAAGCTAAGATTAGGAAAATCGACCGCATGAGAATATATTTTCCTTTGGACTAAAGAGAGTTAAAGGGTTGCCTCAGCCGCCATTGTAGGTTTTAGATCCAAATTATTAGCTCGCCAAATTTATATATTAAAAGCTTAAGCTCTTTCCAGCACTACGGCATAGCCCTGCCCTACGCCTATACACATGGTACAAAGAGCATAACGCTTCTTGGTTTTTTGCAATTCTATTGCGGCGGTTTGCAGGAGGCGCGCACCCGACATCCCTAAAGGGTGACCTAGAGCGATCGCTCCTCCGTTAGGGTTTATACGCGGATCATTGTCAGCCAAGCCCATCTTGCGGGTAACCGCTAAAGCCTGAGAAGCAAAGGCCTCATTAAGTTCAATAATATCCATCTCGTTTAGGCTAAGACCCGCTTTTTTCAAAGCAATTTCTGAGGCGTAAACTGGTCCAATTCCCATAACACGTGGTTCCACTCCAGCAACGCCCATGGAAACCATACGCGCCAAAGGCTTAAGTTGATTGTCTTTAATGCCTTGTTCCGAAGCTACTAATAAGGCTCCCGCGCCATCATTTAAACCAGAAGCATTTCCAGCGGTAACCGAACCGCCTTCCTTTTTAAAAGCAGGACGTAATTTGGATAAGATTTCCATGCTGCTCTTAGGCTTGATAAACTCATCTTTATCAAAAATTAAATCCTCTTGCTTACGCCGTGGAATAGCTACAGGAACTATTTCTTCCGCAAGGCGACCCGAATTTTGGGCCGCACTAGCTTTTTGCTGACTCCATAAGGCAAAAGCATCCTGATCCTCGCGTGATATATTGTATTGTTCTACTAAGTTTTCAGCGGTTTCGCCCATGGCATCGGTACCATAAAGCTTAAACATTTTAGGGTTTACAAAGCGCCAACCGAAAGAGCTATCGTGCATTTTAGAGTCGGTTCCGAAAGCTTTAGAAGGCTTACTCATTACATAGGGAGCACGCGTCATTTGTTCCACTCCACCAGCAATAAAAACATCGCCATCGCCATTGCGTATAGCGCGCATGGCTTGGGCTCCGGCACTCATTCCGCTTGCGCAGAGGCGGTTAACCGTTTCTCCCGGAACAGAAAAAGGCAAGCCCGCTAATAAGGCCGACATGCGCGCAATATTACGATTGTCTTCGCCAGCTTGATTAGCACAGCCTAAAATCACATCTGCCACCGAGCTAGGGTCTAAGTTAGGATTACGCTTTAAGAGCTCAGAAATCACTAAGGCTGCTATATCATCGGCCCTAAGAGGAGAAAGGGTTCCTAAAAAACTTCCGATGGGCGTGCGAATACCGTCAACAATATATGCTTCTTTCATAAGGCCTAATATTTAGACAATGCCAATAGTGACACCGATTATAAGGCGCGAATATCGCATATATTAAAGGAATAAAAAACTCTACTGATACACGAAGTCGTAACCCCTTAAAGTAAGACTGCGGTACTTCTTTTCATCGAACTTATACAGAGCGGAAGGCCGCCTAGCCCTCGCCGAACTGCGCACAAAATGCTCGGTCTCCAATAATAATTCACTTTTCAATAGCTTTCGACGAAAATTACGCTTGTCTAAAGCTCGACCCAAAGCGCATTCATACAAGCGCTGGATTTGATTCATAGTAAATTCTTGCGGCAGCAAACTGAAACCAATGGGGCGTCGCTTTACTCTGCGCTTCAGGCGCTCACGAGCATAGTCTACAATCTTATTATGATCGAAAGCCAGCGGCGGTATATCTTGTACGTTTACCCAGTGGTATTCTGAACGACCTAAACTACTGCTCAAATCCTCATCTAAACGCAGGGTTCCGTAGTAGGCCACATTAATCACTCGCCCCTGCGGATTGCGATACACATCAGGAAAGGCATTTAAAATTTCTATTGGCCAGTCGGCACTACCCGTTATACGACGCATCAACTCAATGGCAACATCTTCTGGATCTTCATTAACATGCACCACCGAAGAAGGTAAAATACTGGCTCCCTCGTAAGGGTCACCCGATTTTTCGGCAATAAGTATTTTAAGATCTTGACCATCAAATCCATAAAGCACTACCGAAGTGGCCAGCCCTATATTAAAGTCTTCTTTGGAAAATTTAACCCTCATATCTTTTGCAAAGATGCAATCTTTTGGAACAGATTATATTAACTTAGTGTTGTTTTTACACTAAGGCTTTACCACTCGCTATCTTTTCGCAGTACCGTACCCTTAAAAGAAGCCATCAAAAGCCCTTCATTAGTGCGAACTGCAACTTGGTAAACCCCTAAAGTTCGGCCTTCTTTAATTTCTTTAGCCTCAGCCACAATTTGGGTGCCTACAGCAATGGGTTTATGATGACTAATACCCGTTTCAATTGAAAGGGCATGTTTACCATAGCCATTGGCCGCAAAGGCCAAAGCACTATCAGCCAAAGAGTAGCTTATTCCACCGTGTGCGATACCAAAACCATTACACATTTGGTTGCTTATGGTCATGCCAAGAAGCGCATAGCCTGGGCGGTTTTCTATAACTTTTACCCCCAGCCATTGGCTAAAAGCATCGCCCGCCATCATTTCCTGCACTATCTCTTGGGCGCTTTTCATTTTTTCGCTTTTTCCAATTCGCTGATTTCATAATCAACTACCCTTTCTACCGCAGTGATAATTACGTCAAGCATCAAGTTAAAACTAAGTTGCACCTCGGCTTTCGCTTCCGCTAGATCTGATTTTAATACGGCACGGGCTCTTAAATCCTCAAACACCTTCGGGCTATCACTCAGCTCAACTTCTTCTACCTCAATGGAATCTTCGTCCACATCGGTTTTAAGCTTTATAATTTCTTCAATTAAAAGGGCAGGCACCATTCCTAAAGGTACACCGGCGGAAATAAAAGCATTGGTTAAAATAAGTAAAGATTCTACTAAAGCTTCGTGCTGCGCATCACTAAACTCCTCGGCCACATTGGTAATAAAGCCCATTAAATAGGGCTGATCTTCTAAAACTTGCACCAACATTTTACCCTGCTCTTCCGAAGATAGAGCATCGTATTCGATAATAGCTTCGCTTATAAAATCGCGCTTCTGATTTTTCATGGGGCAAAGCTAAGGTTTATCTAAATTTCCTCCTTCTTATCACCCCAAAAGCCTGCATGCTTTTGCACTTGTAAATCGCTATGCACTTTAATTTGACAAGCCAAGCGCAAGTTATGGACAAGCTTATGCGGTGGAAAATTTAAGCGCCACCTCTCGCGTGCATTTAAAGGCGAGATGTCGCCTTTTATTGAAAGAGCACAGGTTCCGCAAGTGCCAAGGCCTTTGCAGTTCAACCATCGCGAATTGCCATTATGCGGACTCAAATTATTCTTCAGTAAAACCGAACGCAAATTCTCACCCTCTTCTGCCTGAAGCGAATGGCCCTTAAAATTAATTTGATGCTTTTCCTTCAAAGACGTACTACTCTTCTACAGGTTCACTCGCTTCCCCGCGAATCTTCTGAATAAAAAAAGTCTCCAACTCTTCCAAAGTTTGTGAATTGGTATGTATATCCTTTACTAATTCTCCTTTATCTAGAACCACGATTCGTTCACAAAATTTAGCCACATGGCCTAAATCGTGACTGGAAATTAACATCGTAATGTCGGTTTCTTTATTGATTCTTTCCAGCTCGGCTATGAGGCGAAACTGGGTAGATGGGTCGAGATTCGCAAAAGGCTCATCCAAAATGAGAATATCGGGATTGCTTAATAAGGCCCCCACAATACCTACTTTCTTCTGATTTCCTTTACTGAGGTCTCGTATATACTTTTTCTTACCGCGAATCTCACCCGCAAATAAGTCTTCGTAGCTCGCTAAAACCGCCTCTAAGTCGCCCGTACTCATATTGTGTAAGCCCGCGATAAACTGAAAATACTCATCAGGCGTGAGGTAATCAATTAAAAAACCTTCGTCAATAAAACTACCGGTATAAAGTTTCCAATCCTCACTTTTCGCTACGTTTACTCCTTTACTTAAAACTTCACCTTTATCGGCTTGAATTAAATCGAGCAGTAAACGAAAGAGCGTAGTCTTTCCCGCGCCGTTATTTCCCACTAAACCGAAGGACTTGCCCGCTTCGATTTCTAATTCGCCAATATTTAAAACTTTGGTACCGTTATAGGATTTCTCTAAATTTTTGATGCTTAAAATACTCATAATCAATTATTTTAATCGCGCTGACGGTAGCCCGCCGCATTAATATATTTTTTCTCCTGGAAGTTTAAAACCGTTTGCTTGATGAAGTAATTTCTCGACAAGATGCCGATCAAACCCAATGCGGCTAAGAATATCAAGCCGTAATTCCCATCCCACAATAAATCGAAAGCGTAGACCATTAGCATGGGTACTACCATTAAAGGAATAACAATTAAAAACTGCGCTGCACCCGTGCCTTGGTAGTTAAAAGCACTCCCGCGACTAAGGTCAATGGGCTTTTTATTATAGGTACTCGCGAATATTAAAACCAAGGTATTTACACCCACATTGTATATAAAACAAGCTGTATTTATATAGATGGCCTTCATACCGAAATAGCCGTAAGGCAAGGTTAGAACATACATAATTACCGCACTAAAGGCCAATAAATAGTATTTCGATTTATAATACTCTTCCATGTGGTAAGCGCGGGTAAGAATACCATCAAAATAAGCGCTTTCCCAGCTTACCAAAAACTGTCCGTAATTGATTAAGAAGATGCCCGTCATAAAAATCCCCACAAAGAGTAACCAGCTAATACTGTCTTTATAAATGGGATTGGTATAGAAAATTAAACCATAAGCCGAGAAGAAAAGCGTCATCCACAAAATGGTTTTGGTACGCTTGTTTCGCGTAATCAGCTTCAGCTCATTGGCCATCATTAAACCTAAAGGCCCGCGTTGCTCTAAGAAAGAAAAACGGGTGCTACTCGCCTCTTTGGCCGCGACCTTCCAACGATCGAGGTGGGTCATTTTTAGGAGAAAGCGAAAGTTCACCAAATAGATTAGAGCCATTAAGCCAAAACTTATTAATCCTAAAAGCGGATCTGCTCCCAGCGGTCCAAAAATACTTTTCGATAATTCGGTAAGGGAAAACCAATCCATAAAATCGCCCAAAAAGGCCAGCGCCACAACTAATGCCACCGCGCCAAATATTTTAACATTTACCGCTAAAACGCGCTTCACATAAATGGCTAAAAAGTGATTGGTAAAAACAAATCCCAAAAGAGCCAAAAACCATAGTACTGCATCGCTTGGCCCTTGCTCAACCGCTACTACGCGAATGGCCCAAGGCGTAATTAAAAAGAGGGGCAATAAATTAAAGAAGCTAAAAATGGAGCTCCCTAATAAGTAGTTTATCACCTTCGATTTAGCGATGGGAAGCACCAAATAATGCTGCACGGTAAGCACGGTAAGGTCTTGTAAAAAGAAGCGCATTACTAAGTCCACCAATAAATAATAGAGTACAAATCCCATGAAAATGGGAGTAAGCACAGCTGGCTCGTCAAATGCCTGATTTAGAATCTCCTTGGCGAAATAACCCAAAGCACCAAAACTCGCTAAGAAGTAAAGGGCCACAATGGTCATTAAAATCTTCACGCCCCAGCCCTGCCGAAAGAAGGAACTGCGCGTGGTTTTACGCCACTGATGCTTTAACAAAGTAATGTACATAAGCTTGTTTATTTGGTATTAGTAGGCTTTAAGCTTCAATTATTACAAAGACTTGAAAATTTATTCCAAAAACTTGGCGCCCGTTTTTGCCTTTCTGCGTAGCAAAGCGGAAGCGCGGTAACGATCCTCACGGTACTCGTCGTACAAATTATCTAAAATAGCTAAAACTTTCTTCGCTCCCCACTCATCGGCCCAAGCCAATAATCCTTTTGGGTAGTTCACCCCTTTGGTCATGGCCAGATCGATATCCTCGGCGCTGGCGATGTTTAAAAACAAAGCATCAATAGCCTCATTCATTAACATGGCCACAATGCGCTCCACTATTTTCTGGCCTAAAGCTTCGTCTTTTTTCGCTTCCGGCAGATGCGCTCCCTCGCGGTAATCGTAAAAACCTCTACCGCTTTTTCTCCCCAGTAAACCTGCCTCTACTAAGCGTTTCTGACTAAAATTAGGACGGTAGCGCGGATCGAAATAAAAGGCGGTAAATACACTTTCGCTTACCGCATAATTAACATCGTGACCAATAAAATCCATCAAAGTAAAAGGTCCCATTCTAAAACCCGCCAGCTCTTTCATGGCCCAATCGATGGTGGCAATATCGGCCACGCCTTCTTCATAAATGCGGACCGCTTCCCCGTAAAAAGGACGAGCCACGCGGTTTACAATAAAGCCGGGGGTATCTTTCGCTAATACCGAAACTTTGCCCCAAGAATCGATGATGGCCTTGGCTTTTTGTAAGTTTTCGGGACTGGTGGTAATGGCGGGAATAATTTCCACCAAAGGCATTAAAGGCGCGGGATTAAAGAAATGAATTCCCAGTACTCTTTCCGATTTTTCTACCGCCGAAGCAATGGAAGCAATAGATAAAGAAGAGGTGTTAGAAGCCAAAATACAATCTTCCGAACAGATCTCTTCCAAGTTTTTAAAGAGGCTCTTTTTTATCTCTAAATTTTCTACAATCGCCTCAATTACTAAGTCCGATTTTTCGAGGCGCTCTAAGCTAGTGTGATAATGAATACGCGCCAAAATAAGGCTGTCTTCTCCCGCTGCAATTTTTCCTTTTTCCACTAGGCGAGCGAGTATTTTCTCATGACCCTTTTTGGCTTTATCTAAAGCAACACGATGGTTGTCAACAATACAAACCTGATGGCCATTTTGCGCTGCTACTTGTGCTATGCCAGAGCCCATTGCTCCTGCACCAATAATTCCTACTTGCATATTTTATTTTTTAGGCTTGCGCCTGATGGGTATTTTATAATCTTACTCGCCTTTGAATTCCGGTCTGCGTTTCTCTAAAAAGGCAGCTGTACCCTCGCGGTAATCGTAACTTAAACCACATTCGGTTTGATATTTATCCTCTAAAGCCAATTGATCTTCTAAGTTGTTGGCAAAAGATTCATTCAGCAGCGCCTTGGTGGCGGCTAGGGCTTTGGTGGGCATTTTAGACAGTTGCAGGGCAATTTTCAGGCTCTCTTCTGCGAAAGTCTCCCCCGAAAAAACCTTATAAATCATGCCCATACTTTCCGCTTCTGCGGCGCTAACTTTATCGCCCAACATCATTAAGGCCGAAGCTTTTTGCTGACCAATTAGGCGCGGTAAAGTATAAGTGCCACCACTATCGGGAATTAAGCCAATTTTAGAAAAGGCCTGAATAAAACTGGCTCCTTCGTGGGCCACCACAATATCGCAAGCGAGGGCAATATTTGCACCTGCCCCAGCCGCCACGCCGTTTACCGCCGCTACTACGGGCTTGCTTAAAGCGCGTAATTGTAAAATAATGGGATTATAATGTTCCGTCACAATTTTGGTAAGCTCCGGACCATTGGGGTCGGTGGCTTCGGCTAAATCTTGTCCCGCACAAAAGGCCTTGCCCATGCCGCTTAATAAAATGGCGCGCACGCTGGGATCTTCTTGCGCTTTACGCAGATGCGCTTGTAAGTCTAAGGCCATCTCGCGCACGAAAGAATTGTATTTATCGGGACGATTGAGGCTCAGGCGTAAAACACCGCCGTCTTGATGAGAGAGTATATAATCTGACATAAATTTCTTTTGGGGCTAAGTTAATAAGCTCAAGGAGATCTTAGAGTAGGCGTAGCTTTTTTCCATAAAAAAAGCCCTCCTCAAGGGCAGGGCTTTTACAGTCTTTGGGTTTTCACAAATTTAAGCGACGCTATTACTTTCTTTAACTTCTTTGGTGCCTTTAGAAAGATAAGACATTAATAAAACGCTTCCGTATAAAGTTATTCCAATTAGAGGCAGACTAAATAAAACGATGGCCCATATTATATTTGAAAAACTAATTTTTGAATCGTTCTTAGCAATTTGGTGACCCAAGGCTAAAACGGATAAAATTAAATTAGCACCAAGTAGGGTTACTAGGGTTGAGGTTTCAATCATGTATGCGAAAATCATAGCAATTAAATTGGTTTAGATAAGCAATATAGCAATTTTAAACTCGACCAAATAAGCTTCTGCTCGTTTTAATATTCCCCACTATATAACGTGAGTTTGATTTAAAATTAAGCCTCATAACACTTGTAAATAGTGGAACTGTAGAGGAGCTGACGAAACAATAGCGGCTATTAAGAGAGGGCGAATTCCTTTTTTTACCATCTTTATACCATGAGATTAATCTTACTTTTATTTCTTTTTTCGCTGCAACTAAGTGCCCAAAGGTTTAGCAAGACAGACTCTACTTTCGGCGGGGTGAATAGACCTGCTTTGGTGTTTAAAGAAAGTGGTTTTATAGTGGCCGATGAGGATCGGGACTCATTAGGGGTTCTGCAAGTCGGGCTTTTTGATAGCATTGGGCAGAAAGTGTATCATAAATCTTATGATTATGCTAATTCTTATGATTCAGTTAATAGGGTAAATACATGTTTTAAATGCCTGATTTCCAAAGGTATTAACTATTATTTTGCTCAGATAGATTTTCTAAGAGCCGATTCTGCCTTTGTGAGGTTTACTAAGTTTAATCAAAACCTCGACACAATTTATACTAAAAAGCACCTGGAATTTCAAGGAACGACTCCTTATATCAGAGACATTAAATTTGACACGGACTCGACATTCGTTGTATCTGGTGATTTATTTAGACCCACAAATAGAAATAAATACGATCTCTGGGTGGCCAAGTTTGATACGGCGTTCAATCCCATTTGGGAATTTCGGCTACTTGATACCATACCAAGCTTGAACGGTGGTTATTATGGCTATGATTTAGTGCTCGATCAATATGGTTCTTGCTTGGTTTCAGGAAGAGCGACCCATTATGACGTTCCTAGCAGGTTAAATATAGATCATTCCTTTGCGGCTCGATTAGATTTACAAACGGGTCAATTAAAATGGTTTCATCCTTTTAATGAAGATTTAGGCAGTCAAAATATTGCAGCTTTGGATAATGGAGACGGCAGCTATAGTTTTGCGCGGATGGAGATCCTATCTTTTATTGCGAACAGTTATTACCCTGCTTATACCCAGATACGATTAGGTCGCATTGATACATCAGGTAAGGTTATTTACGATACTATCACGGGGCCTAAATTCCCGTACTTCCGTTTTCAAGATTTGATAAGCACCCAAGACGCTAATTTTTATGTGGCGGGAGATTTATATGTTCCACCCTACAATTTTCCCATTGCGGCTTACAAATTCACTCCCGATGGTGACAGTATTTGGATGCGCTCCTATTATCACTTGAATGATTCTGCTGATTGGAATAATATTTGGGCCTTCCAAGAGTCTCCAGACTCTGGCTTTTTGCATCTGGGTAAGTTAGTTGATTGGGATAATGACATTGCCCCAGTGCGTATTCAGCATTTCTACATGCTTAAAACCGATCAATATGGTTGCCTGCAACAAGGTTGTCAAAATATCGGTTTGGAAGAAATAGGGTCTTTAGAGGCGGAATTGCGGGTTTACCCAAACCCTAGTACTGGTGTTTTGCATTTAGAAGC